>JAYUCR010000375.1:0-21791 GCA_043740165.1 Acidobacteriota bacterium
ACCGCCTTGTCGGTCGAGATGTAGATGAACCGGTCGACGGCATGACGGGCCGCGAGCCGGGCGAGCAGGTGGGTTGCGAGAACGTTGTTCTTAATCGCCTCGCACGGATTGCTCTCCATCAGGGGCACATGCTTGTAGGCGGCCGCGTGGAGGACCATCGTCGGCCGCGCCAGAGTGAACACTCCCTGCATGCGCGTCTCATCCAGGATGTCGCCGATGACGACATTCAGGTTGAGCTGCGGATGCGCCTGACGCAGCTCGGCCTCCAAGTAGAAGATCTGATTCTCGTTGCGATCGAGGATCCAAAGCGCTTCCGGCTCGTAGGCGGCTACCTGGCGCGCGATCTCCCGCCCGATGGAACCCCCGGCTCCCGTGACCAGGATGCGTCCGCCACGCAGGCTCTGGCGGAGCGCCTGCTGGTCCAGCCTCACCACTTGCCGACCGAGGAGATCCTCGAGTTCCACCATGCGGATCTGCCCGACCCGCGCCACCCCCCGCTCGATCTCCCCCCGCGTCGGCACCGTGCGGAAGCGGGCGCCGGCCCGCCGGCAGATTTCATGGATCTGCCGCACCTGTGGCCCGGTCGCATCGGGGATAGCGATGATCACTTCCTCGATGCCGCGCTCCGGGATCAATTCCGCCAGATCGCGGCTGCTCCCCAGAACCGGAACGTCATGGATTTTGAGTCCGCCCTTGGAGGGATCGTCATCGACGAAGCCGATCGGGTTGAATTCAGGACGCGGGCTCTTGCGCAGCTCGCGGAGCAGGGCCTCGCCGGTGTCGCCCGCCCCGATGATCAGGGTCTTCTTGCCGGTCGCAGCACCTCGGGCGCTCAGCAGCTCGAGATGAAACCGGGGCGCAACCCGGAGGCCGCCGGCAAGCAAGAGCAGCACGATAGCTGCGATGAACACCACGGCCCTCGAGTGCCCCGTGTAGCCGAGGATCCAGAAGATCACAACCAATGTCACCGTCTTCAGAGCCACCGCGCGGGAAATCCGGAGCAGATCGCGCAGGCCGGCATAGCGCCAGAATCCGCTGTAAAGGCCGCTGACATAGAATACGAGTGGCGTCAGCAGGAGGTCGAACGCGAGCAGCTTCAGGTGGTGATTCTCAGGCTCGGCAATGGCGGCCCAGTCGAAGTCGAATCGCAGCACCGTGGCTAGCGCGTTGGCGCAGACGACGGCGAGGAGATCGGCTGACATGAGCCAGAACTGCCTGTAACTGCCAATCACGCGGCGCATTCGGATTCCCGCCCTGGCGTATCGGGCCGTCAGTTGCTCTTATCTCACACCAGGCTGGACACTTCCATATACCTTCGTGCCCCCGGCCCGTCAAGCGAAAACGCCCGTAAGCTTACGGTCCAGGGGGCATCCAGGCTAGATCGCGCTGAGTGCTGCGCGCACCTGCCGGTCCCCGCCACGGTCAAACCGTTGGCGCTAACCCTCTTGTGAGCTGCGGGGGGCGTAACCCGAAAATCCCGTACTGGGCCCCGGCAGGCAGGCGCTCGATATACGGTTCGAGCGCGCGGAGCGCGGAGAGGAAACGCGGAAAAACGAAGAAGAACCTGCATTCGAGGCCCTTGAATTCAAGCCGCCGCATCGTTGCCTTGAGCCTGTAGGGGTTGATCATCTTCGCATCCCGGTCGAACGGGATGCGATTCATGACCCAGCGTGCACCCGGATTATAGGGGTTGTTCTCGAACAGGGTGAACGCCCCGCCTGGGCCCAGCATCGAGGAGATCGAGCGAAAGGCCGCATCCTGATCGGCGACAGGGATATGGTGAAAAACGCCGTTGCAGAAGACCCAGTCCGCAAGGCCCTCCACCGTCAGCACATACTTCTCTGGCGTCATCAGGCGGATGCGTCGCGAGCTGCTGATCCTCGACGCGACCTCGAGGGATTGCGTCGACTGATCCAGGCCGACGACGTCGCATTCGGGCCAGAGCTCAGCGATGAGGCTTAGGTTGGTTCCAATACCACAGCCAAATTCAACGATGCGCCGGGGACGAATCCCGGAGTGGTGCAGGTAGGTGGCGGCGGCAGCCAGTCGCCCGCGTGCAAAGAACTCCTTATCCTCTCCCGACAACCGGATTCCTTTGCCGAGATGGGCGTCATATTCGGAGGCGTAGGAATCGAAGCTCACTGTTCGATCCTCGTTTGCCGTGCATCCGATTCGAGGAACGGTTGCCGCTGGTGCAGCGCGCGGATGATCTTGAGTGTGCAGAACGTCGCCAGCAACTGCGCAAAGTTGATCGAGAAGTAGGCCCCGACCAACACACGCGACCAGTGCAACGTCACATGACCGCTTGTGAGCAGCTCGCGGACACCCCTCAGGTTCAAGCCCACCGCGACGATCCAAAGCCCCAAGGCCACGCTCATCAGTATCCCCAGGGTCTCATACCGCCAGAGACCGCGCGTCCGTGGTGTGAAACGACCGTAGCGCATGAGTGCCAGGGCGCTGACGTGCTCGCTCACGATGGTGGCGCACAGCAGCGTGACGCCGATGGTCCCGAGCATGCCTGCAAACGCGACCCGATAGAGCATCCATTCTTCCAGCCGTCCGTGGGTGATGAAGAAGCGGACCGGCTCGAAAATTGACATGCCGGCAGCGGCGGCAACCAACGCCATCAGGGGAACGGTGAGACGCGACACCTTCAGGTAGGCCGCAGCGGAGAAAATAACCGCGAGGAATCGGAACCCGTCGCGGAGCACACGAAGCTTCGACCGGCCGATGCGTTCCTCGTACCGCATCTCAATCTCGCGGATTGCGATCTCCTCGTCCATCAAGGCTCGGGCGCTCATCGCCGGCGTGAAGTGGAGCCCATCGGGCAGAGGCAGGAGCTTTTGCAGGGCTTCCCTGCGGAGAACCCTCATCCCGCTCGCCGTGTCTCGGACCGTCTTGCGTGAAAGGAGTCCAAGGAGTACGGCGAAGATCCTGTTGCCGGCGCGGCGGATCCGGGGCATTCTCGAATCAGACCCCATGCGGCATCCGAGGACGATATCCTGGCCCCGGTCAATGATTTCGCGACACATGGCAACGAAGTAAATCGGATCGCAGGTGCCATCGGCGTCCAGGAATGCCAGTAGATCTCCGCCCCCTTTTGCCCATCCCGCCTTGATAGCGGCGCCGTAACCACGGTTTTCGGAGAAGACGATCACCTCAACGCCGGGATGGCTCCGCGCGATGTCGGCGGTGCGATCCGTCGAGCCATCGCTGACGACGACGATGTTGACCTGGCCAACCCCACCCTCCTCGCGGAGGCAATCACGAGTCGCGAGGCAGCGCTCAATCGTGCCACCGATAGCCTGCTCCTCGTTGAGGGCCGGGATGACGATCGTGAGGCTGGGTCCTTGGGTTTTCACCGCGTTTCACCGCGAGCTGGAGCGATCGCGGGGGACCCCACTCGCTCCCAGCACCAGGGTCAGCACCAGCAGGGGCAGGATGGGGACCCGGTATCGCTCACCCTGGTAGCGGACGAAAGACGAGAGTACAAGATGGTAGACGATCATGATGACGATGAACGCGGCACAGGCCTGCGGGGCAAGGGTGAAACGCGTTGCCCTCCATGCGAAGAATGGCAGAAGAACGACACCACCGACGGAAAGCGCCATACCCAGGAGGATCAGGGGGATGAGTGAGCCCTGGGAACGAATCCATCTCAAGCGTCCCACCACGCTGCCTTCCATGAAGGGGATGGGGTGACCTGTGACCTGGTCATGAAGGTAACTGTCGGGGACACCGATAAGCATGGCGCCAGTGTACAGCACCTCCTTCGCCGTCTCGGATGGATGTGCTTGAAGAGTGTCGCGGAAAAACGCCTCCTGGCGTGCCATGGCTTCGGGTGCTGGCAGGACGTCCCCGTTGGCGAACTGTCGGTGCCAGGGTGCCTCCGGTCCGAAGGGAAGATCCGGAGCACCGGCGCGAATCTCAACCTGCCGCGCGAAGAGTGCCTTCGCGAGGGGCCCAGTCTGGTCGAAGGCCGCTGATCCAAAGTGGGCCCAGTTTCTCGCCGTCCATACCGCCGAGGGGAGGAGGGCGATCGACAGAAAGACGACTGCATGCTTGAAGCGCTTGGTCGTGGGAGCACGCCAGAAGACAACCGGGAACAGGACCCAGGGAAGGTGGAGAGCAATGGGGCGCACCAGTGGAAGCGCGGACGCCAGGACCGCAAACCCGATCAGCCGACGCCAGGTGGGGCGGACCAGCCAGGTCCAGCAGGCGAGAATTCCTGCGATCAGGATGAACGTATAGAGGGTCTCGGAGAGAACGAGGTTCGAGTAAGCGATGCTCGAGGGCTCGAACACCAGAAGCGCCCCGGCCAGAACACCCCGCCAGTCACCTCCGAACAGGAAGACGAGGTGTGCGGTCAGGGCCACGACCGCCGACGAGAGGAGGATTTGAACGATGAGCACCCCCGTGAGCTTGTCGGGCGAGGCGATGCCGGTAATAAAAGTCAAGGCGAGCAGTGCGGGGTACGCAGGGGGCCGGCACCAGGTGGCCCGGCCATCCTCTCCCACAAAGGAGAAATTCCGGGCCAGGCTCTCCGCGCACTGTACATAGGAAGTTGAGTCCGGAAGGGTGATCAGCGGCGTTGCGCTGCTGAGGTTGAGCCACAACACGGCGAGACGGACCACCGCCGCGAGGAGCACCAACGACAAAAAGATTTTGCTTGGGGCGATACGACGCGTCATGCATCCCCGCGGTGTGCGGCGACGCTATCAACCGGATGGCAAGGTGTCAAGATTGGCAAGGACCCCGCGTACAGGCGGCTAGCAGCGTGGATCCCAGTATGGCTTGTCGGTCCGCAGAGCGAAAGCAGCCAGCCCAAGAATGCCCGCCAGGCTGATCGCCAAGTAGTAGTAAGCCAGGTAGCAGGGCCCGGTCTTAAGCCGAAAATAGCTACCGACTAACCCAACGCATGCCGCGGCATAAAACACCCCTTGAGTGGCGAGCGCGAACGACCGCAGGGGTGGGGGGAGATAGAAGCTCGACAGGAGAAGAGCGCAAATGGAGAGCCCGCCCATCCAGCGAAAGACCCGGTGCGAAAGGCACTCGTAGACCAGCAGGAGGCGCCCCCGCCGTGCCGCCGCCCCGATGGCCCAGAGCATGGAACGGAGGCCGAAAGAGGCATGCCGCCTCCGGCGGCGGAATTCCACCCTTTCGTCAACGGCCTCCTCCGTGCAACGCGCGGCTGGCTCATAAAGCGTCTTGTAACCCAGCAGGGCGATTTGGATCGGAATGACATCGTCACAGAACATCAGGGGATTCACCGCCCGGAACAGGTGCGAGCGATAGGCGTAGATGGCTCCGTTGGCCCCCAAAAGCGTGCCGAGGCTGCTCTCCAGCCTCTTGATGCCACGCTCGTAGCCCCAGTAAACACGCTCCCCTTCGCCGGCGGCAAGCAGGCGCGGATTGACATAGCGCAGCTCTCCACAGACACAGCCGACCTGCTCCGCATCGAAATGGCGCGTAAGGCGTCGCAGGCTGTCGGGCTCGTACAGCGAATTAGCGTCGGACATCACGACCAGATCGGTAGCGACATGCGGCAGCAGGCGATTGAGGCAGGCCACCTTGCCCAATCGCTCCTCGACCACGAAGAGCTCCACGCCCCGGTCTGCGTAGGATGCCACGATGCGGTTCGTGCCATCGTTCGAGGCGTCCGAGACGACGACGATGCGCAGGCGGCCGTCCGGATAGTCGAGCCGCAGGCTGTTCTCGAGCTTACCGGCTATCACTGTCTCCTCGTTGTGCGCCGCGATCACGAGCGTCAGCGACGGCGTAATCGGCGCCATCGCATGCGCGGATCGGTCCCCTAGCAGCCAGCGCAGCAGCAGGAGGGAGAGCGGGTACAGAACGAAGCCGTGCAGCAGGATCCCGATGGAGAGGAGAAAGACAACAGTCATCTTCCGTTCGGCCTCAGGAGCGCGGCGGCCGTCTCCAGAATGAGACGGAGGTCCAGCCAGAAACCGGACCGTGCGACATAGTCCAGGCTCATCGCCAGTTTCTGCGGCATGATCTCTTCGACGTAGACGGCGGCGCGGCGCTCTGGAGCCGCCCGGGCCAGAAGGGACTCTTCGTCGCGGAAGCGGATGGATGCCGGGTCGGTCAGGCCGGGGCGTGCCGCGAGGACCCCACGCTGCACCGGCGTGTAGTGCTGGACGTAGGTCGGCACCTCAGGGCGCGGACCGACGATCGACATCTCACCGCGCCAGACATTCGCGAGCTGCGGCAACTCGTCCATCTTGGTGGCACGCAGGAATCGACCCAATGGTGTGACGCGCCAATCGCCTCGGGCGGTGATCTGCGGAGCGCGCCCATCACCCGGGCGCATGGTCCGGAACTTGTAAAGACGGAACGGAACGCCACCTCGCCCTACCCGCTCCTGCACGAAGAGCACAGGGGCTCCCATCACAGCACGCACCACGATGGCGATCCCAAGCATCAGGGGAGAAAGAGCCAGCAGAAGGCTTCCGGATGTCGCCAGGTCAAACAACCTCTTCAGCCCACTATCGTGATACGGGGGCCGCGTGCTGCCCCAGCTCATCGCCGGTGAAGCCGGGACAGGTCCAGAAGGGTGTCGGCAACCCGGTCTTGATCGCCGCGCGACAAACCGGGATAGAGCGGCAGCGAGATGGCGCGCGCCGACTCGCGCTCGGTGTGCGGGAAATCCCCGCGTCGGTGGCCGAGGGCGCGCCGGTAGTACGAGTGCAGGTGCAGTGGAAGAAAGTGGACGCTGGTGCCGATGCCGCGCCGGCGCAACAGTTCGATCAGGCGATCGCGGCCGATGCGCAGGACTCCGGGACGCAGCCTCACGATATAAAGATGCCAGGCGTGGGTCGTCCCCGGCACCGTGGGCGGAAGTTCGAATACATCGGACGAGCCGAGCAGGTCGTTGTAGCGCCGCGCCAGGGCCAGGCGTCTCTTCTGGATCATCGCGAAGCGACCGAGCTGCGCCAATCCCAGGCCGGCGGCGAGGTCGGTCATGTTGTATTTGTAGCCAACCTCGAGGATGTCATAGCGCCAACTTCCGCCCTTCGAGTACCGTTTCCAGGCGCCGTGGGACAGGCCGTGCAGGCTGAGCAGGCGAATCCGATTGGCCAGGGCCTTCGAATCGGTCATCACCATTCCGCCCTCGCCGGTGGTGAGATTCTTGGTCGCGTAGAAGCTGAAGCAGGTCATGTCCGAAATGGACCCTATTTTGCGGGTCCCAATGCGCGCCCCCAGGGCGTGCGCAGCGTCCTCGATCACGACAAGGTGCCGGCGTCGGGCGATGGCGCCGATGGCGTCCAGATCGCACGGCAAGCCGGCGATGTGCACAGGGACGATCGCCCGTGTGCGACGTGTCATGGCTGCGCGAATTCCCCTCGGATCGATGTTGAAGGTCCGCGGATCAATGTCCACAAACACCGGCCGGGCGCCCAAGTACAGGATCGATTCACCGGTGGCCGCGAATGTGTAGGGGCTGGTGATGACCTCGTCACCTCGGCCCACGCCGGCGGCAGCGAGCGATAGATGAAGCGCCGCCGTGCATGAATTGAGGGCCACCGCCTGGCGTGCCCCGACATATCGACTCAGCCCCGCTTCTAAGCGCCCGACCTTCGGGCCGGTTGTCAGCCAGCCGCTCCTGATCGAATCGCGGACCTCGCGCAGCTCGCTCGCTCCGGTCCATGGCACACAGAACGGAATGAAACTCGCGACGGAACCCCGCCTCATGAAGGCACTGCGGCCGGTGCAAGCAGCACGGATGCTTCTTCGGCGGCGCGTCGGATTTCGAGTCGGGCGGAAATCGCCCCAAGGCTGTTCGCCATCCCCAGGAAAACCCAGACCAGTTTGGTCCCTTCCATGCTCCCGGATAGCGCCATGACCATCATCACCAGGATGCCGACTTCGACGGCTATTCCACCTAATCGAAGTTCCCGAAGTCCGAGTGCGGCTCCCTGGCGGATGGCGCGCGCGGCCGATCGCAGGGCGAGCGCGTGGATCCACAGAAAGAGGACCAACCCGATCAGACCAGTCTCGGCTGCAACCTGGACGTAGGAGTTGTGCGCACCGTTGGCCGAAGTGCGCAGACCGCCACGAGCGTACCTTGCGGACATTGGGATGAAATTGCCGATGCCGACGCCAAGCACGGGATGCTTCTGAATCATTTCCAGCCCGAGTCCCCAGAGGTCGACGCGCTGACCGAATGTATCGGTCCGTTCCTTCATCGAGGGCAGGATCGTGCCGGCCCTGTTCCAGAAGGCCTCTGGAAGGAAGGGGATGATCACACAGAGAATCGCCATCATAGCCACAACCGGCAAGAAACGCCGCTCGGAGGCGGCGCGCATCCAGACGAGCCCGACACCGACAAGCAAAGAAATCCACCCCGCTCGGGACAAGGTAAAGGCGAGCGCGAGAAGGAACATGGGGATCAACCCGAACATGAGCACCAGGCGCGCAATGCGGGAGCTCGTCTGCTGCTGAAGGAGGAAGGCGCAGATGATCGCGATGTCCAGAAACAGGGCGAAGCCATTGCGGTTTTCCTCCGGGCCGGTCAACACCTTGGTCACGCCGAGGTTGAAATTGACGAATCCGATGACTGTCCCAACCGCCATCCAAATCACGACGGCCCACAAGATCTGGCGTATGCGCCGCGGGGAGTCCAGGACTGATGAGATCATCAGGGCGGCGACCGCCAGCTGGGCCAGGGTCCCCAGACGCTCCAGCGCCTCCCCGGTGTCGGAGGCATAGAAGAGCGATAATCCGGACCAGGCGACGAAAGCGAAGATGCTCATCATGAAGGGCCCGAAGCGAATCGTCGTGCGTCGCGTCAAGACCAGGTTCATGAGCCAGGCCGCCATAATCAAGGGTGCCAGGACCTTCATCAGCGTCCAGCCTTCGGGCAATACCGCGATCCGTTCAAAAAAGATGAGCATCAGGAGGATGTGCACGCCCATGAGAGGGGTGATCATGAGCACCACGAGGGCGGCGCCACCGACAACCGCCGCCAGGACGATTTCCGGGCCGATGTGCCACCAAACGAGGGCACACCCAAGAAACAGCGCTCCGATCAGCCCGATGGCGAGTAGCCAGCGGATGTCGCCACCGAGATGGCTGGAAGTCATCTCACCGTATCCCGCTCGGCGAACACTGGCTCACGTAGGTTGCGTCTCCCGGACGAAGGGCGAGGAGCTGGTCGCAGGCTTTGCGCGCGGCTCGACGATCATCGTGCCGAAGATAGAAATCCACCAGCATCGACCAGGCGTATGGGTTCTTTGGATTGTAACTGGCCCCCGCCACGAACTGTCGTTCTGCTTCGGGGATGCGTTTGGCTCTTTCGAGCAGTGCGCCGAGCGCGTGGAAAAACTCTATCCCCTGTGGGCTGCCGATGCGAGCGCCCTGCATTGACAGTACGGCTTGATCGAGGTCCCCGAGCGCCTCATACGCCTTCGCCTGGTAGTAGTACGACATCGGCTCCGTCGGCAGCAGGCGGATGGCAACCTTGAGATGCTCCACCGCCTCTTCGTAATGGCCGCGCTGGATCTGCACCTGGCCAAGAAAGTAATGCGCGTCGAACGAATCGGGCGCGCTCTCCAGGGCCGACAACAGATAGGGAACGGCGCGATCGTACTGGGCGTTTCGCATCAACAGGTCCGCGAGGCTGAGTTCAATGCTTGTCCGGCCCATGAGCGAGACCTGGGACAGAGCGTCCTTGAAGCCGTCCTCGGCAGCCTCCAGCAGCTCGGGCGGGACATTAGGGCGGAGAAGGTACTCGTGAGCGTCGTCACGCGGCAGCGCCATGACGGCACGCCGGCAGTGCTCCGCGGCCGCCTCGGGGCTCCCGGCATCGAGGAAGGCTTCGACCAGCAGGTCCTGGTACAGGTAATTGTTCGGCTCGAGCCTCGAGGCGTGCTCCATGGTCACGATGGCCAACCAGGTTTCAGGAAGCAGGTTGTCGAGCGGATTCTCGGACAATTGGGACAGATCGAGGGGCATGGTGCGACGGCGAAGGCGGGCACGCCGCATGTAGAGGTCCGAAGCGACCGACCAGAAATAGGCCCGGTAGGGGGCGCGCCGCAGCAGCCCGCGAACCCCGTCCGCGGCTTTCGCGATGGCGGTCTCCGGGGGGACCACGAGCGGATTCTTCAGACCCAGGTCAATCTGATCCACGCCGAAGAAGATGGCCTCAACCTCGTCCGTGTCAAGCTGCAATCCCCCGCCTCCGAATCGTTTCGCCTGAGCGTAATGCCCCAGAGCGCCGGTGACGTCATTGCGATAAAAACATCCCTTGCCCCGCAGCTGCTCCACGCCGGCCAGGAATTCCCGGCCGAAGAATCCCGTGACGATGAAGAGCGCGGCCACGAACCCGACCATCAGGGCGATGCGCGCGGTACGGGACAGAGGCTCAGAGGCTCGCATCAAGATCCTTGAGTTGAAGACGCTGCAGCGCGACGAGCAGGGCCGCCAGCAGCACGAAGAGGAACCCGTTGGCGCCGATCTGAAGATTGAAATCGACCAGGGAGTGCAGCGCCAGGCTCAGGAGGGAGACGGCGAGCGCGACACGGAAGAGATCGAGAGAATCGCTGCGCTGCGTGAGCGCGGGCCAGGCGAAGCGGCGTATGAAGCGGTACGCCGTAAAACCGAACAGCGCGACACCGACGATGCCGGTCTCCCAGGCGAACTGCAGATAGTCGTTGTGGGCCTTGTCCCAGCGCGCGGACATGCCCGGGGGCGTGAACGGCGCGAAGCTCTCCTCGAAGGTTCCCGCGCCGGAGCCGGCCCATAGAAACTGCGGCATGTGTTGTATCGCCGCCGACCAGATGAGGGCGCGGGCTCGAAACGAAGCGTCGTTGCTCACTCCCTCGGGCGTGGTGAAATGTTCGGTGATGACGCCAACTCCGATCCAGACCACCATGGCCAGGACGATCGCCGGCAACCCTATGGCGAGCGACCAGGCCACTCGGCGCGATCGGATCCGTCGCCAGAGAATCGAGAGCAGGACCGTGACGCTGATGAGGGTCGACAGGATGCCGCCACGCGACAGAGAGAACATCAGGCTGACCACCAGGATCACCGCGGCGAACATCGTGAGGGCGGCCTGTCCCCAGGATTGCTGCAGGCTGGCCTTCAGCTCGCCGGCGGCGAACATGGGTGCTTTGGCCGTATCGCGCGGCCCGGCGGTTCGACCGGATCGCCGGCCGTCCAGCAGATAAAGGCTCAGGCTTACGGCAATCGGAATGACCATCTCGACATAGCCCGCAAAGTGATTGTGATTGACGAAGGGGCCGAATGGCATTCTCGGCGGCACCCTGCGGAACCACAACAGCTTGCCGTTCCAGGTGAGGTACTGGATCAACCCGACCCCCGCCACGAGCGACCCGACCAGGGTGACGAGGGCCAGGACCCATTGGATGCGATCGGCGCGATCGGCCCACCAGACCGTCAGGAAGAAGAGCATAGCGAGCGACGCCAGAAGGACAAGCCGGTCGTGCGTCTCTTCCGGATTGACGCTGACCGGGCGGCGCTCGGGCGCTCTCAGATCCATGAACGGATCCCCGGGGTCAAGAGCCAGCCCGGGGCGCTGCTGTTCGACGAGCTCGGCCAATCGGGGCACCGCATACATCCGCGCCGAACCGGGGGAGGCGATTTCGAGCAAAGCGGGCGGGAGGGGGATCAACTGAAGGGCGACGAAAACCAGCCCCAACGCCACAGGCCATCCGAGTCCGGTGGACGGGGGCCGCGGGTCCGGAGCCCTCTTCCCGAGAAGCCGCCCCGCGAGGATCACCAGGAAAAGAACGGCAATTCCCCATTGCATCAGGGCCAGGGACCAGCGCTCCACGGTGCCAAACGCGAAGGGTGTGAAAACGATCAGGGCCGCGAGGCCGGCCTGCACTGTCAACTCGCAGAGGGATCGAAAATCACGCATCGGAGGCTGTTACTCTACCATCGGGACCCAGGGCAAAGCACTGCAATGATGAGAGTTTTCTTGACAAACCCCATGTCGGCCGGTAGATTTCCGAGGTCCTCGCCGTGATGCCTCCAACTTGGGAGTTTCCCTGGATTCGCTCGCTCGAGATCCTCTTCTTGAGCTTCTGCTTCCTCGTTTTCTATGTTTACTTTCTCTATCCCGCAGTGGTCGGCCTGATGGCCCGGACCCGGCCGGGGCGCCCCGCGAAAGAGCCGACCGAGTGGCCGACGGTATCGCTTCTTTTCTGCGTCCACAACGAGATCGAATTGCTCGAAGCCAAGCTTGCCAATCTGGCCCAACTCGACTATCCCCCCGGCCGGCTCGAGTTCCTGGCGGGCTCGGATGGCTCGACGGATGGATCCTCCGCAGCGCTGCAGGACGCGGAGCGGCGCGGATTCCTGCGCGCCAACATCCAGATGGAGCGGACCGGGAAGACCGCCCTGCTGAATCGGACCGTGGAGCTGGCTCGCCATGACATCCTTCTGTTCACTGACACCTCGACGCTCCTGCGGCCCGACGCCGTCCGCCGACACGCCCGGCAGTATCTCGATCCAGAGGTCGGCTGCGTTGGAGGTGAGCTGGATTTCGTCAACGCCGCCAGCGGCGGTGTGAGCGGCGGCCACGGCCTGTATTGGAGGTACGAATCATGGATCCGGAACTCGGAGAGCGCCCTCGGGATGCTGGCCTATGTGCCGGGTGCCAACTACTCGATGCGCCGCGATCTCTGGGAAGCGGTGCCGGAAGCCTTCGCCGACGATTGCGTCAGCCCGCTCAATGTCGTGCGGGCCGGCCGGCGTGTTCTCTACGATTCCAATGCGGTCGCTCAGGAGGTGGCGAGCGAGTCGCGGCAGGGGCTGTTCGCCCGCCGCGTCCGGATGGTCACGCGCGATCTCGAGGCGACACTCCGCTACCGCGCTTTGATGAACCCGTTCCGCTACGGGGCGGTGGCGGTGTCACTGCTGTCGCACAAGCTCCTGCGGTGGCTCGTGCCTCTGGCGCTCGTCCTGATCCTGATCCTCAATCTGTTCCTCGCGACCCGCTCGATTCCAGCCGCGCCGATCTTTGTCGCCACGCTGGGGCTTCAAGCCGGTTTCTATCTCCTCGCGGCCGTCGGCGCGCTCGGCAAGGGCCGGCCGCGGACTCCCCTCCTCGCCGTCCCGCTCTATTTCTGCGTCTCCAACCTCGGCGCCCTGCGAGGGCTCGTCAACGTGCTGCGGCGCCGGCGGATCGGACTCTGGCAGCCGGTGGGGACTCGGTAAGTGCGGAACATCCTGACCTTCGACGTGGAGGACTGGCATCAATCGACCTTCAACTTCGATCTGCCCGTGACCCGCCGCGTCGTCGACAACACCTCCCGTATCCTGGACATCTGCGACGAGGCGGGGGCCAAGGGAACATTCTTCATCCTCGGCCTGGTCGCCGAGAGCTTCCCGTCGCTGGTCAGGAGAATCCGGGACGCCGGCCACGAGGTCGCAAGTCACGGATATGACCACCGTCCCGTCTTTGCCAAGACACCTGAAACCTTCCGCGACGATCTCCGGCGATCGCGGGCGCTGATTGAGCAGGCCGCCGGCGTGCCGGTCCTTGGCTACCGTGCCCCTGATTTCTCGATCCCCGGCAGCGCGCTCTGGGCTCTGGTGGTTCTCGTCGAGGAGGGTTACCAGTACGATTCCAGCCTGTTCCCCTTCGCCGGGCCCCGATACGGTGTGCCGGAGGCCTTCCCGGAGCCATGTCGGGTCATGACACCCGCGGGGCACCTCATCGAGTTTCCATTGGCCACGACCGTCTGCATGGGAAAGCGGCTGCCGGCGGCTGGTGGCGGCTACTTCCGCCTCCTGCCCTACCCCTGGCACCGGGCCGCGGTGGCGCGGCTCAATCGTCTCGGCGCGCCGGCCACCGCCTACTTTCATCCCTACGAGATCGACGCCGAAGAGCTGGCGGCCTCCCCTCATCACCTGCCGATCCGCTTGCGCCTGTCGCAGGGAACCGGCCGGAGGTGGGTCGCCCCGCGGCTCCGCCGGCTGCTGCGCGAATTCGAGTGGGGCCCCGCGCGCGACTGGCTGGCGGAGAACGCTGCGACGACCGGCGGCCGCATCCTCGACCTCACCGGATTCCCGGAAGCCGCTCCGCGCTGGGCACTGGAGGCCGCATCGTGATGCTCTTCCTGATCATCGCGATGGCCGCCGCCACTGGCCTTTTCTTCTGGCTCAACCGGCACGAGTTCTCCGTACTGCGCTGCCCGATTCTCCTGTACCACCGGTTCGTTCACCGCCCCGAGGACATGGCGCGCTACCCGGGGACGGAGAACATCTTCACCATCACCGCGGAGCGCTTCGACGCTCAGATGAAGCTCATCAAGGAACGCGGGTACACGCCCATCGGCTTGCAGGCCATCGCCGAGTTTGTCGCCCGGGGACGCCCCCTCCCTCCAAGACCGATCGCCGTGACCGTCGACGACGGCTGGGCGAGCATACTCAACGTGATGCTCCCCATCCTGAGAAAGCACGGGATAAAGGCGTCGTTTTTCGTGACCACGAGCCCGGCCTCCTGGATTTACCGCAAGTTCGAGGGGTTGGACGGCCCGCTTTCCCGTGAAGATGTCGCCATGCTCGCTGCCGAAGGTCACGAGATCGGCTCGCATTCGGTCACCCATCCGCACCTCATCGAGCTCGACGACGAGGCGATCCGTCGCGAGTTCGTCGATTCGAAGCGTTGGATCGAGGAGGCGACGGGCCGACCTTGCCCCTATTTGTCGATCCCGGGAAATTTCTACAGTCCGCACATCGGCCGCATCGCGCGGGACTGCGGCTACCAGGCCGTCTTCACCTCAAACGTCGGCAGCGTGCGGAGCGGGACCAGCCTCTGGGACATTCCACGCCTGATCGTTGAAGGGAATTTCTCGCTCCCCGAATTCGAAGCCAACCTACGCCCCTTCACCATCTGCACGCGCAAGCTGATCCTGGCGTTGAAGCAGGTGCCGCCGCGCCTCATGGGCGCATCCCGGTACGTGGCCATCCGCGAGCGGCTGTTCAACTCCCCGCTGCGCGCGCTCTTCATCATGCGGCGGCTCAAGATGATCGCGCTGGCCCTGGTGCTTCTCCTCGTCGGCGCCGCACTCTACCTGGCGTCCCGGTAAATGAACGGCGCGCCGGTGTTCATGTATCACGACCTGGTGAAGGACCCTGAGTCCATCCCGGCGGCGCACCGACCCTACGTTCTTACTCCGGAGGGGTTCGCGGCGCAGATGGAAGCCCTGGCCCGGATCGGCCGTCGCGGCATGAGCCTTTCCGAATCTCTCGATCTGGCGAGCCAGGAGCCGAACAGGGTGGTGCTGACCTTCGACGACGGCCACGCCAGCAACTGCACCGACGCGCTGCCGATCCTGCGCCGGCATGGTTTCACGGCCACCTTCTTCATCACCGCCGGATGGATCGGCAAATCTCCCTACATGAGCTGGGATCAGATCCGCACGCTGGCGGCGGCGGGGATGGAGATTGGCAGCCACTCGCTCTCCCACCGGCCACCCGTGACATGGACCCCGGCCGATCTCGATCACGAGCTGCGCGAATCGCGGCGCATCCTGGAAGAGGGCCTCGGCCTGCCGGTCCTGACCGGCTCCTCGCCGACCGGGTTCCACCACCGGGGCATGCCGGCCGCAGCGCGGGCCGCCGGGTACCGGGCGCTGTGCGTCAGCCGGATCGGCCTCTGGCGCAGCCGCGACGATCCCTTCGCCATACCGCGCGTCCCGGTGAAACAGAACACCGGCCTCCCGCTGTTCGAGCGCCTGGCTCGGGGCGACGGCGCTCCCCTCCGTGCGCTGCGGGCCCGACAGATGCTCCGGAACGGACTGAAGCGTGCGATGGGTGTCGATCTCTATCTGCGGCTGCGTCGTGCGGCCTTGCGCGCACGCGGGGGCCGGCCGTGAGCGAGGTGGCCGTTCGACCCTTCGTCGAATCCGATCGGGGCCCTCTCCTGGATCTGTTCCGGTCGGTCTACGGCGCCGAGGCTGGCCACCGCACATCCGATTGGCGCTACCTGGCACCCGCCCCGTGGCTGGCTCTCATCGAGATCGCCGAGGTCGGCGGCCGGATCGTCGGCGCCCAGCCGTCGCATGTCATCGACGTCATGATGGACGGCGAGACGGTTCGCGGGCTGCTCCTGCTCGACGTGATGACCCACCCGGATTACCGCCGCCGCGGAGTTTTCGCGCGGGTCGTGGAAGGGCTCCGCGCCCGCGCCGCCGGCGAAGGGTATCGCCTGCTCCTCACCACCCCGAACCGAAGCGCCGAGCGCGGATTCTCACGTTTGGGTTCCTGGCGGCGCCTCGGGGAGTTGATCCCGTGGGTGCTCCCTGCCGACCCGCGGTCTCTCGTGGCGGGACCGTCGGCCTGGGGTGCTGTTCTCGCACCGTTCTCCGCATTCCGCCGCGGACGAGCGGCGCGGCGCAATGCGCTTCTCCGGGCTTCCGGCGCTCTCTCGATCGGGGAGGGATGCCCGGAAGACGGCGCCCTCGACAACCTGTGGCGCCAGGTCGCCCGATCGCCTCGCTGCCAGGTGGTCCATGACGCGCGCTTTCTCCGCTGGCGGTTCGGAGCGGGATCGGGCCGCGCTTATCGCTGGGTTTTCGGCCGCGATTCCGGCGGATTGAGAACGTTGGCGGTGACCGGCCCGGGCCGTCTCCTGGGTCGGGAGGTGGTGCTCCTCGCCGACCTCCTGGTCCATCCGGAAGCGCCCGGACCGGCGCGCAACCTGTTGCGGGTTCTGGGGGCCGAGGCGACCAGGGAAGGGAGGGCCGCCGTCGTCGGGTGGTTTGCGCCCGGCTCGCCTCTGGAGCCGATACTGAAGGGCGCCGGCTTTTATCGGATACCTCGCCCCCTTCGCCCGCGCCCGTATTCCATCTGGGGATGGACCAATTTTCCGGGTGTCCGCGGCGAGCGCGTGCTCGCCCTCTCCTCGTGGCAGATGAGCCTGGCCGACAGCGACCTGGGATAGAGACGATGCGCATCTGCTATGTCGCCCACGCAAACTCCCATTTCACCATCCCGTATGTCGACTACTTCGCCTCCCGGGGGCACGAGGTTCATCTGGTCAGCTTTCACCCGGGCGATCTTCCGAACGCCATCATGCACCACCCGGCCGGCAGGGCCTTCGATCCGGAAAAGCACAAATGGCCGTACCTCCTGAATGCCGGAAAAGCGATCCGCATGATTCGAGAGGTGAAACCCGATATCCTTCACGCTCATTACGTCAGCAGCAACGGTCTACTCGCGGTGGCGAGCGGCGTCCACCCGCTGGTGCTGTCGGCCCGGGGCGATGACGTCCTCATTGCAACGCGAAACTACTTCAGGCGACGGCTCATCTCCACCATCTTGCAGCGCGCCGATCTGGTGAATCCTGTTTCGGCGCAACTGGAGGAGAGGGTCCTCTCCCTCGGGGTGCGACGTGACCGGATCCTGCGCCTGACGCAGGGGGTGACAGGGGGCGATTTCCTGGTCGATCGGGGGCAACGTCGACCGGGGCCAATCCGGATGATCTGCACGCGCCGTCTTGCGCCCGAATATCAATGCGATCGGATCGTGGGCGCCTTGTCCCGCCTCGCCGGGCAGGCGACGGCGTGGGAATTTCTGTTCGCCGCGACCGGCCCGATGGAAGGGGCGCTACGGCAGCAGGTGGGAGAAGCCAACCTGACGGGCGCGGTCCGTTTCCTGGGTGGATTCGCGCAGCCCGATCTGCCACAGCTTCTCGGCGATGCCGATATCTACGTCTCCGCGTCGGTGTCCGACGGCACGAGCCCGGCCCTGCTCGAGGCCATGGCGTCGGGTGCTTTCCCGGTCGTGTCGGATATTCCGGCGAACCGCGAATGGCTCAGCGGGCAGGGCGATGGCCTGCTGTTCGATCGAACGAGCGCGCGGCAACTGGCGCGGCATCTGACCCGGGCGATGGAGGACGAGCCGCTGCGGCGCATGGCCGTCGCGATCAATCGGAAGCGCGTCGCCGAGCGGGGCGATCGCGAGACCAACATGGGGATACTCGCCACCGCCTATGAACGACTCCTCAGGCCACACTCACCTTGAAGCGCTTCGTCCAGCCGAATAATTGAGCCAGCAGCCAGACCTGGTGGCTGGAGCGGAACACGGTGCGGAGGGCGGTGTCGGACTGCTGACCGAGGCGCGCCGCGAGGAGCCGTTCGAGCGCCGGGCGGGACAGCAGCGCGTGCAGATCGTGACGATCGAGCAGCAACCCGCGGACGAGTTTGTCGTAGGCTTCGTTCTGATACCGATGCAGCGGAATGCTGAATCCCTGCTTGGGATGCTGGAAGACGACGTCCGGCAGCAGATCGGCGATCGCCTTGCGCACGATCCACTTCCCCATCCCTTTGCGCAGAAGCAATTCGTCGGGCAGGCTCCAGGCCACCTGCGCGACCTCCGGGTCGAGGAAGGGCGCCCGCACCTCGAGAGAGTGCGCCATGCTCATGCGATCCACCTTGATCAGCATGTCGGCTTCGAGGTTGAAGCGCGTGCTGTAGGCCAGCATGCGGCGCAGGAGACTCCACCGCTCCTCGCCGGGCTCCTGCCGGGTCATCAGGTTGTCGGAGGGCAGGGACGCCACCCCGGCCGCGGCCGGATTCTCAAGCGCCTCGACCTCTTCTTCCCCGAACATCTGATGCATCGCGAGAATCTGCATTCGCTCCGGCAGGCGGGCCACCTCCAGCCCGCGGCGCAGGCGGCGCAGGGTCGACGCGCCGGGGATCCACGACGCCCGCCCCGCGGCGGCGAGCGCTGCCTCCGCCAGCCTCAGGAGGGCACGCGGACCCACGGACGCGATCTGGATCGGTCTGGCCCAGTGGTAGTGGTTGTACCCGGCGAACATCTCGTCGCCTCCGTCCCCGGAGAGGCAGACTGTCACCTGCTCGCGGGCCACCCGGGCGACCATCCCCGTCGGGATGGCGGAGGTATCGAAGAACGGCTGCCCGACGTGATCGAGGATTTTCCAGAAATCGGCCTCCTCGAACGCGGCGCGATCGATCCACCGTTCGTTGTGCCGCGTGCCGATGTGGGCCGCGACCTTGGCGGCCACGTCACCTTCGTCGTAGTCCGCCCCGGGAAACCGGATCGTGAAGGTGCGGATGGGATCGGGTCGAAGGCGGCTGGCCAGGGCCACCACGGTGCTGGAATCGATCCCCCCGGACAGGAAAGCTCCGAGGGGAACATCGGAGATCAACTGCCGGCGGACGGCGTTGGTCAGCGCCTCGCGAACCCGCAGAGCCGCGGCGTGAGGGTCGCGCAGTTTCGGATCGGGCGTGTACTGCAGCCGGAAGTACGGTTTGACCCGCGCTTCCCCGGACTCGGTGACCACAAGCAGGTGGCCCGGCGGCAACGACCGCACGCCGCGCAGCAGGGTCAATGGAGAAGGGGTGATGCCGGTACGGAGGTAGTACGGAAGCGCCTCGCGATCGAGCACCCGCGGCACCGACGGGTGCTCCAGGAGGGAACTGATCTCGCTGGCGAACACCAGGCGTTCCGGAGTGTGGTGATAGAAGAGCGGTTTCTCGCCGAAACGATCGCGCGCGAACAGGAGGCGCTTTCGGGTGCGGTCGTGGAGGGCGAAGGCGAACATCCCCATGAGGCGCGGGATAAAACCTTCCCCTTCCTCCTCGTAGAGATGCACCAGCACCTCGGTATCGCTCCGGGTGCGGAGGGTGTGCCCGCGCGCGATCAGCCCTGCGCGCAGCTCCTGGTAGTTGTAAATCTCCCCGTTGAAGACGACCCAGATTTCGCCGGTCTCATTACCGATCGGCTGGTGCCCGGTCCCCAGGTCGATCACGGACAACCGGCGCATCGCCATCGACACCGGCCCGTGACGATAGGTCCCCTCGTCGTCCGGCCCGCGGTGTCGCAGGCGGTCGTTCATCCGTCCCAGGGTCTCGGGGGGCGAGGCGATCCCCGTCTCGACGAATCCGCAGATGCCGCACATCAGGAAAACTTCAGCAGCGGTCCGCGCAGGGCGTGCACCAGATCGCGCACCTTCTGGGCGGCGTTCCGTGGGCAGACCAGGACGACGTCACCGGAACGCACCACGATCAGGTCGCGCACCCCCGCCAGGGCGATCAGCCCGTCGTCGGAAACCGTCAGGCAGTTCCGCGCATCGACTGCGAGGCTCGGCCCGGCGCCGGCGTTGCCGTCAGGGGTGCGCGCCAGGAGGTCCGCCACCGCGTCCCAGGTGCCGAGATCCGACCAGGCGAATCGCGCCCGCAGCACGAAGACCTCGCCCGAGCGCTCCAGGACGGCGCGATCGATCGGCGCCGCCGGGATGGCGCCCATCTCCCGGGCCGGGATGCGCCACGCCGAGCCCGTCTTCGGACCCGGGACGCTCTCGGCGGCGGCCGCGATGTCGGGCCGGTGCCGGTTGAGAGCTCGCAGCAAGGTCCGCGCGTGCCACACGAAGATGCCGCTGTTCCAGAGGTACCGGCCGGAGCGCACCATGCGCGCGGCCGTTGCCGCGGCCGGCTTCTCGACGAAGCGGGCGACCCGGCTGATCGCTCCCGGCCTCCCGCTCCGCCCGGCGGAGAGAATGTAGCCGAAGCCGCTGTTCGCCGATCGCGGTGGGATGCCGAGAGTCATCAACCCGCGCGTCTTCGCCACCGAGGCCACCGCGCGGCGGAGATCGCCGCGAAAGCTCGCCGCCGGGGCGATGTCATGATCGGCTGGGAGCACGACCATGATCGCGTCGGGATCCCGCCATTCCACCCAACGGGCCGCGAGCGCTATCGAGGCCGCCGTGTTGCGCCCCTCCCCCTCGAGGATGAGGTTGGCGGCCGGTACGCGGCGCGCCTGCCGCCGGATCCAGCCGGCATGCTGCGCCCCTGCGACCACGACGGTCCGCCCGGGCGGAATCATCGGCTGTAGACGCGAAAGCGTGCTTGAGAACAGGCTGGGACCGCCGAGAAGCGGCAGGAACTGCTTCGGATGCCCGGCGCGCGCCAGCGGCCAGAGACGGGTCCCCGCCCCGCCGGCCAGGATCACGGCGTAGACCCGGGGCTTCGCTTTCTCAGTCAAAGAACCGGTACCAGACGATGCAGCCGATGGCGGCAAACCCGTCCTTCCAGGTGATCTTCTTGCCGGCGTCGTAGCCGCGCCCGTGGTAAGCGATCGCCACCTCGTACACCCGGCATTTCAGCCGCGCCACCTTGGCGGTGAGCTCCGGCTCGAAGCCGAACCGGTTCGACTTCAGGTGCAGCCGCGGCAGGATGGACCTCCGGAACACCTTGTAGCCGGTCTCCATGTCGGACAGGTTGAGATTGGTGAACATGTTCGAGAGGGTCGTCAGGAAGCGGTTGCCGACATAGTGCCAGTAGAACAGCACGCGGTGGCTCTCCCCTCCGAAACGCGACCCGTACACGACGTCGGCCTGGTCGTCGAGGATCGGCTGCAGAAGGCGCGGGTAGTCGACCGGATCGTACTCGAGATCGGCATCCTGGATCAGGATGACATCGCCGGACGCCTTCTCGAACCCGGCCCGCAGCGCGGCACCCTTGCCGGCGTTGACGGGCTGCAGGACGACCATCAGGTCGGGCTCGCGCATCGCGGCGAGCAGGTCGCGCGTCCCGTCGGTGGAACCGTCGTCCACCACCACGATCTCCTTGTCGAATGGTGTCGCGCGCACCCGCGCCACGACCTGGCGGATGGTGTCCTTTTCGTTGTAGACGGGGATGACGACGGAGAGCTTCATGCCCGGAAAAATGCGACCGTGCGGCGCAACCCCTCCTCGATATCGATCTCGGGGGCATATCCGAACCCGCTCCTCGCGGCGCTGATGTCCGCCAGCGAGTCGCGCACGTCGCCGG
>JAYUCR010000376.1:0-3585 GCA_043740165.1 Acidobacteriota bacterium
TCGTCTACGCCGCGCGCTCCGATTACGCGCAGCCTCAGGAATTTTATGGGGACGCCTTCACGGTCCTGCCGATCCCGGCGAAGGACTGGAGACACCGCAAGGATCTGCGCATCCTGACGGCGCTGCGTCGGGCCTGGAAGCGCTGGCACCCGAAGGCGGTCGTCTGCCTCAACTGCAAGGTGGCCCGCATCCCGCTGCTGATGCGGCCCTTCACCGGCTGGAGCGTGGCGGTGGTGGCACACGGCATGGAGATCACGAAACATGGGGAGCTCCTGCGGCGCCGGCTCGGCCTGCGCTGGGTGTTCCGTGCAGCCGACCTGGCGGTGGCGGTCAGCCACCACACGCGGGAACGGGTCGTCCACCTGGGGGTCGATCCCGGCCACGTGCAGGTGATCCCCTGCGGCGTCGATCCCGATCTGTACCGGCCGGTTGACGGCGAGGCGATGCGGCGTCGCCTGGGGCTTGCGGGCCGGCCCATCATTCTTACCCTGTCGCGGCTGGTACGCCGGAAGGGGCATGACCTGGTGATCCGCGCCCTGGCCGAGGTGCGGCGCCGGATCCCCGGCGCGGCCTACATCGTGGTGGGAGAGGGTGTGGAGCCGTATGTCGCGAGCCTGCGCCGGCTCGCGGAGAAGTGCGGCGTGAGCGACGCGGTCCATTTCATCGGGCGCGCCGAGGAGACCGACCTGCCCGGCCTCTACTCGGCGAGCGACGTCTACGTCATGGTCAGCCGGAGTCTCGATGGGAACAGCAACTACGAAGGGTTCGGGATCACCTACCTCGAGGCGAACGCCTGCGGCATCCCGGTGATCGGCGCCGACACGGGAGGCGTTGCGGACGCCATCGTCGATGGCCAGACCGGATATCTCATCCCTCCCGACGACGTCCCGGCGCTCACCGATCGGCTGTTGCGAATCCTGGGGCAGCCCGATCTGGGACGCCGGCTCGGAGAGAACGGCCGGGCCCGCGTCCTTCGCGACCTGAACTGGGAGCGGGTCGCCGCGCGGTTCCTGGAGGCCCTGGAGGAGAAGGCCGGCGCACTGGGCGCCGCCGGCGAGCGTCTCGCGCCGGTGAGCGAGGATTCCGCGACCCGCGTCTACTCCGACACCGCGTAGGCCCCGCGCCCCCAGAGCGCGCGACCGGGCATCGCTCCGGTGTGCTGACCATCCCTGATCACCGGCACGCCGTTCACGATCACCTGTTTCACGCCGACCGCATATTGATGCGGCCGCTCGAATGTGGCCTTGTCCGCGATCGTCGCCGGATCGAAGACGACGACGTCCGCGAACATGCCGGGCTTGAGGAGTCCGCGATGATCCAGCCCCAGGTTCGTCGCGGGCAGCGAGGTCAGGCGCCGGATCCCTTCCTGGAGCGTGGCGACCTTCTCGTCGCGGACGTACTTGCCCAGAAAGCGGGCGAAGCTGCCATAAGCGCGCGGGTGGGCCGAGGACTTCAGGAACACTCCTTCGGCGGCGAGCGAGCCGGCATCGGAGGCCAGCGAGACCCACGGCAGCTTGAGCTGGTTCCGGACGTTGTCCTCGTTCATCAGGAAATAGATCGTCAGGATGCGCGAGCGGTCCTCGCGCACGAGATCCATGATCGTGTCCTCCGGCGACGTGCCGCGCATCCGCGCCACTTCGCCGAGCGTCTTGCCGGTGAGCGGCTTGAGCGCGGCCGACTTGAACTCCACCAGCAGCAGGCGATCCCACGATCCGGCCGCGAGGCCCAGGTTCTCCCACGTGCCACCGGGGGTGCGCATCGCCGCGGCGATCTTGCTGCGCTGGGCCGGGTCTTTCAGGCGGTCGTAGAGAGCTTCGTACCCGCCCTCCTCGGCCCACGGCGGCATCGTCGCGTCGAGGCCCGTGCCGGCGGCGGCATAAGTGTACATGTCCGCGGTGATCCGCTGGCCGCTCCGGCGCGCCTCCTCGACCATGCCGACGACCCGGCGAATCTTGCTCCAGTTGGACTGCCCGGACGCTTTCAGGTGGTAGATCTCCGCGGGGATCTGCGCCTCGCGGCTGATGCGGATCAGCTCCTCGACCGCCTCGACGAGGTGGTCTCCCTCGCTCCGCATGTGCGAGATGTAGATCCCCTTGTGCTGCGCGGCGACCTGGCAGATGGCGATCAGCTCCTCGGTGCTGGCGTAGAACCCGGGGGCGTAGATGAGCGCCGAGGCGATGCCGAGCGCGCCGGCCTGCATCTCCTCCGCGACGAGCCTCTTCATGATCTCGAGCTGCGCTGTCGTCGGCGGTCTGTCCTCGAAACCGATGGCGTATTCCCGCAGCGTCGAGGCGCCGATGAACGAGGCGAAGTTGGTCGAGACGCCGCGGTTCTGGAGATCCAGCATCCCCTCGTGGAGCGTCTTCCAGGTAATCGGGTATTGAAGATCGCCCTGCGCCTCGAGGGCGCGCCGGCGCATCTCCTCGGTGAGCGGGCCCATCGATTCGCCCTCGCCCATGATCTCGATCGTGACGCCCTGCATGATGTCGCTCATCGACCGGCCGTCGACGCGCAGCGCTTCGTCGCCCGACATCATGTTGATGAACCCGGGCGACACGGCCAGGCCGGTGGCGTCGATGACGGTCTTGCCGGAGGCGCCGCCCAGGTCGCCGACCATCGTGACCTTGTCGCCGACGATCCCGACGTCCGCCCGGACCGGTTCCCCGCCGCTGCCGTCGTACACGGTGCCACCCTTGATGACGATGTCGAGCGCCGCCGTCACCGGGGGCGCGCCGACCACCCCGGCGTCGTAGACGACCTTGCCGCCGAGCAGGGTCAGCAGGACGCGGGTGTCGGAGATTTTCTCGACGGGCGCCTGGAAGAGATTCTGATCGAGCACGATCAGGTCGGCGTACTTTCCGGTCTCGATCGAGCCGGTGTTCTTCTCCTGGTGCATCTCGTAGGCCGCGTTGATGGTGTGGATCCGGATCGCCGCCAGAAGATCCGGGATCGTCTCGCGCGGCGAGAGCGTGCCGGCGAAAACACCGGGGATCGATTCCCCCGTGTGGGTGAGGGTGGTCTCGATCTGGACGAAGGGCTTGAGCGGGTCGACCGGGTAGTCGCTGCCGCCGGCGACGACCGCCCCGGTGCGCCAGAGATCGGCGGCCGGGAACAGGTGGTCATAGAGCTCGTCGTCGATGTATCCCTTCGTGCCGGTCACGGTGTAACCGTCGCGCCTGGCCCAGTGCAGCGACATGCTGGCGATCACCCCGAGCCGCCCGAACCGCGGGATGTCGGCCGGGTCGATCGCCTCGAGGTGGGTGATCGTGTGGCGCAGGTCGCGGTCGCCGTTCGCGTCGCGCGCCGCCGCGAAGTTGTCCAGCGTGTCCCGCGTCGCCCGGTCGCCCATCGAGTGGACGTGGATCTGCCAGCCGGCCTTGTCGAGCGCCACGAACCCGGGCCGTGCGTCGGCGCACGAGGGGTCGGGGCCGCGTGTCGGCCCCGGCCGCCAGTCCGGCCGATCGGCACTGCCGGCATTGACCCGATAGGGCGCGAGCATCGCCGCGGTCTGCGCCGGGTACTCCATCACCCCGTCGCAGTAAACCTTGACGCTGCTGACATCGATCAGGCCGCGCGCGTACTTCT
>JAYUCR010000377.1:0-8681 GCA_043740165.1 Acidobacteriota bacterium
CGCACGCGGCGCCGCGGGTGGGACATCGGTGGGCGACCGGTTGTCCGACGCGCGCGGCGCCGAGTCGCGCGCCAATCTCATCTTCCTCTCCAACGATCACGACACGCTTCCCAACGGCGGGATGCGGATCAAGGGGGTGGTTCGCAACACCGGCGGCGGCCCGGCGCAGCAGGCGCGCGTCCGCGTGCGGCTGATGCTGGCCGACGGCACCGTCGCCGCCCAGGGAGAAACCGGCCTCAAGCCGCCCGTCCTCCCCGCCGGTCAGACCGCCTCCTTCGAGCTCGACCTCGACTACGACGGTCCCGTCGGGACCATCAAGGCTGAGCTCACTTGGTCCGAATAACACCCGGGGGATCGCACGCGGGCCTCGATCGCTGCTTGACAGACACAGGCGCGCTGCAAATAATCGCGCGCGAGCTGAGCGCGAATGCGTGCGGACGCGCCCGAATCCAATGAGCCAGGAAATGCCGCAGCCGAGGAAGCGCAGCCGTTGAGCGACGCCGCTCAGAGCCGGCGCGGTTTCGTTCGCGAGCTGTCGCTGTTCGACGCCACGATGGTGGTGGCCGGCTCGATGATCGGCTCGGGGATCTTCATCGTCTCCGCCGACATCGCGCGCCAGGTCGGATCACCCTTCTGGCTCCTGATGGTCTGGGTCGCCACGGGGGCGCTCACCGTCGGGGCGGCCCTGGCGTCGGGGGAGCTGGCCGCGATGTTCCCGCACGCCGGCGGCCAGTATGTCTACCTGCGCGAGGCGTTCGGACCGCTGGTCGGATTCCTTTACGGCTGGACGCTGTTCCTCGTCATCCAGACCGGCACCATCGCGGCGGTCGCCGTCGCGTTCGCGAAGTTTCTCGGGGTGATCGTGCCCTGGATCTCGCCGGCGCACCGGCTGGTGCCGATCGTCCTGGGCAGCCTCGACCTATCGATCACCTCGCAGCGCCTGGTCGCCATCCTGGTGATCGTGTTCCTCACCTGGCTCAACACGCGAGGCATCAAGACCGCGAAGTGGACCCAGAACCTGTTCACCGCGACGAAGATCGCCGCCCTGGCACTTCTGGCCGGCATCGCTCTCCTTGGCCGTCGCGACCCGGCCGCGGTCGCCGCCAATTTCGCCCCCGGTCGTTTTTTCGGCGAGGGGGGCTTCCACGTGGCATTCCTGATGACCTTCGGCGCGGCGATGGTCGGGTCGCTGTTCTCCTCCGATGCCTGGAACAACATCGCCTTCGCCGGCGAGGAGGTGAAGGACCCGCACCGCAACCTGCCGCGCAGCATGGCGCTCGGGACCGGGATCGTCACCGTCCTGTACTGCCTCGCCAACCTGGCCTACCTGAATCTCCTGCCGCTGCACGGAAGCGTCACCGGGTCCGGTCCCATGGAGCGCGGCATCCAGTTCGCGCTCGAGGACCGCGTCGGGACGGCGGCGGTGCAGATGCTGTTCGGATCCGCCGGCGGCGCCATCATGGCGCTGTTCGTCATCATCTCGACTTTCGGGTGCGAGAACGGGCTCATCCTGTCGGGGCCGCGCCTCTACTATGCGATGGCGCGCGATGGCCTGTTCTTCCGTTCGGCGGGAAACCTCAGCCGCAACGCGGTGCCGGCATGGGGGCTGGTGCTGCAGGGAGTCTGGGCCTGCCTGCTGACGTTATCGGGACGCTACGGCGACCTGCTCGATTACATCATCCTGGCGGCGGTTCTCTTCTACGCCGCGACCGTCGCCGGCCTGTTCGCGCTGCGCATCCGGCGTCCCGATCTGCCGCGCCCCTACCGCGTGCCCGGCTATCCAATCCTGCCGGCGCTTTACATCGCCGCGTCGGTCGCCATCATGATCGACTTATTGATCGTCAAGCCGGCCTACACCTGGCCCGGCCTGCTGATCGTCGTGAGCGGGATTCCAATCTATTTTCTGTGGCGCCGGCAGCCGGTGGCCTGACTACGGTAGCGGCTCCGGTTGAGGCTCCGGTGCCGGCTCTTCGCCGCACGGCGGAGCCGTGGCGTTCGGATCGGATGGACTGGCGGGTTCCCCGTTGCGGCCGGAACGGGCGTCCCGACCCTGACAGGAAGCGTTGATCCCGCCCTCTTTGGTTCCGCCGTTTCCATTTCCGTTCCCGGCCTCTTCAGCGGCCAGCAAGGAGCCGCGGACGACGCCGACGAAAGCACTCCCCTGCCCGGGGGATACGGTGTTGGCAGGCTGGGCCGAAGCAACCGGAAGGCCCAGCGCCTGTCCCACGAGCACCAGGTCGCGCTCGACGACCGGCCGGCTGAGGGAGGATCCCAGGTCGATGCCGAGACGCGCCAGCCGCTCCGCGGCGACTCTTTCGGCATCCTGGGCAGGCAGGGCCAGCCCGGCGGCACGGGCAAGCTGCACCGCCAACTCTCCGGTGCGCAGCGTTTTGGGATCGGCCGCCCGCGCGGTATCACCGGCGGCGATGCTCACCAAGGCAATACAGGCGGCGCCAAGTATCAACGAGTTCCTCGTCATCAATCTCTCCTCAGGGTCCGTTGCGGCCGGGTGCCGGTTGCCACACGCGGGGACAGGCCTGCCCGGACCAACCCCCGGGTCGCATCCTTTGAATACGGCGATTTCCGGCCAGGAGCAAGGATTATTCGCGTTACGAGGGTGTGACGGGAGGGGTCGGCGGGGGGGGGGCGGCACCCAGGTTGGAACTGTTGTAAACGTAATGGAGACCCGAGGCGACGGTCAGGGCCAGGGTGATCCAGCCGAGCGCCTGGACCAGGATCGGCGCCGGCTGGTTGAGATAGTTGAGGAGGAGGACCGTCCCGACGGTGATGATCTGGGTCGCCGTCGTCAGCTTCCCGAGAAACGTGGGCGGGAAGCTGGCGATCCCCGAGGTCAGGTGGATGAGCAGCGCGATCATGACGATGAAGACGTCGCGGCTGATGGTGACGATGGTCAGGTAGACGGGCAGATGATTGGCGACGGCGAATTCCGGAATCGACTGCGGGTGATCCGGAATCGAGAGCACGATGAAACAGGCGGTCAGGAGCAGCTTGTCGGCGGTCGGGTCGAGAAACGCCCCCAGCCGCGAGCTCTGCCGGTAACGGCGCGCCACCAGCCCGTCCAGGGCGTCGGTGACCCCGGCCAGGATGAAGACCAGGAGCGCCGAGCCGGGGTGATTGGACAGGATAAGGGTGATCAGAAGCGGGATCAGCACCATCCGGCCGATGGTCAGGATGTTCGGCAGGGTCAGGCCCATGCGGCACCCTGGCGGAGGGCGAGCTGCCGCGCCACATGCTCGAGCGGCGCCTGGAAGCTGCGGGGATGCGCCGGGTCGACATCGAACCAGGCCACCTCCGGCTCGCGGCGGAACCAGGTGAGCTGCCGCTTGGCGTAACGCCGGGTATTGCGCCGGGTCAGGACGATCGCTTCCTCGAGGCTGCACGCGCCGCGCACGAAAGCCATCACCTCGCGGTAGCCGAGTGCTTTGAACGCATTGGCCGTCTCCGGCCATCCGGCGGCGAGCAGGCCGCGCACCTCTCCGACGAGCCCGGCGGCGAAGAAGGCATCGACCCGGGCGTCGATGCGCCGGTAGAGCTCTCCCCGATCGCAGTTCAGTCCGATCGTCACGGAGTCGTAGCGAGGCGCGCCGAACGGTGCCTTGCCGATGAGGGTCGAAAGCGGCCGCCGCGCGGCGAAGAAAACCTCCAGCGCGCGCACGATTCGTTGCCGGTCGTTCGTCGGCAGACGAGAGGCGGTGCGGGGATCGACGCGGCGCAGCATCCGGTGCAGCCATGGCACACCGCGTTTTTCGCCCAGGGCGTTCAGGCGCTGGCGCAGACGCGGCGCTCGTCCAGGCGCTTCGGCCATGCCGCGCAGCAGCGCGCGCAGGTACAGCCCGGTCCCCCCCACCAGGACCGGCAGCCGCCGGCGGGCGACAATCCCGGTTATCGCCGTCTCCGCCTGCCGCACGAAGTCCCCCATCGAGAAGTCCTGTCCCGGATCCACCAGGTCGATCCCGTGATGCGGAGCGCGCGCCCGCTCCAGGGGGCTCGGTTTGGCCGTGGCCCGATCGAATCCGCGATAAACCTGCATCGAATCGACGCTGACGATCTCACCGGCGAAGCGCTCGCAGATCAGGAGCGCGCACGCGCTTTTCCCCACCGCGGTGGGGCCCACGACCACGACGATCGTGGGCCTGCCATCGCCGCCGCCCACCGGGTCCTCACTTTCCCTTGTTGCGCTCCTGATCGCGATACCGGTTGATGGTCTCGGCCAGGTGATCCTCGCAGTAGACCCGGCCGCGCGACACCTTCCGCCCGCACGTCGGGCAGGAGGGGGCCGTGATGCCGGATCGGGCCCGCCCGGCGAGCGAGGCGAGCAGTCCGCCGGCGAGGCAGACCGCCGCGGCCGCCAGCACGGTCCGGAAGAGATGCCCGTCGGCGCCATCGCGGGCGGCGGTCCAGATCACGAGGTACAGGATGTCCCCGACGACGAGAAGCGTCCCGAGCTGGTAGAGCAGGCTCGAGATCATCCGGCCGCCTCGATCAGCGGGCGCGCCAGGAGGCCGTCGCGGCGCAGGTCGTTGAGGATTCGGCGCTCGTGCTCGGGACCCAGAGACTGCCGCAGCACCAGGAGCTCGCGGTAGAGAAGCTCGCTCAACCCCTGCACCAGCGTGTCGCGCCGAACGGAGCGGCGCACCTGGCGGAGATTCCCCTGCAGGACCACCTCGTCCAGGGTTCCGTCGCCGCCGAGCTTCACGGTGCTGAACAGCGGCGCATGCTCCCCCTCGAGCTCCCGCAGCGTCGCGCTCAGCAGATCGGTCGAGACCGGCCCCATCTCGATCGTCATGTACTGGTAGACCCTGCCGTACATGCCGTTGAACCGGCGCAGGATGTCTTCGGTCGGCTCGCCCTCGTCGGCCGCCGGGGCCGCCTCGGGGCGCGGGCGGATTCGGCCCAGCGTCAGGAGCAGGAAGAGAATGCGCCTCGTCTCGAGATCGGTGAACTCGGTGCGCGCCGCGAGGTCGTCCACCGCGGAGGCGCCATCGACCAGCGCCAGGAGGTGCTCCTCCTGGGGCTCGAGGCGCACGGCACCGTTGGCCTCCGGCCCGACCGGCTCGAACACCCAGTCGGGGGACGGGATCCGCTCACGGAACAGATCGACCGATCGCACCTGCCGGATCCCCTCGGCCACGAGATCCAGGATCGGCAGGTCGACCGGGGCCGACCATCCCGACATCGCATGTCCTTCGTCGAAGTGGTATTCCCCGCCGGTCCACTCGAACAGCCCGGCCACGATCCGGCGCGCCTGCTCGCGCCGCGCATCGAGAAGACCCTTGGGAGAAAGCGCCCCGCTCGCGATGAGCGCCCGCCCCATCCCCATCTCGCGGTCCTGGGCTTCCAGGCGGCGCGCCTCGTCGCGCTGCGCTTCGCTGATCCAGCCGGCGCGCAGCAGGATCTCCTCCAGCCGAGCGTCACTCCGGCTGGACGAGGCGCGCACCACGAAGCCACCGCGCAGATCGACCGCCACCTCGGCTTCCTCCCCGCCCAGCATCAGCCGCCCGGGCCGGTTGAGCCCTTTCAGGAACACGAGGACATCGGCGATGCTGAGGGCCTTCAGTCGGCCGCGGAAGGGAGTGTCGGTCGTCGGCACGTTGCGCGATTATCGTCGCGCGCCCGGAGAGTGTCAACGGACCCCGCACCACCGCGACCCGGGGCGGGCGGGATGCGGGTCGCGGGGCACGCGGTCTCCGTGCCCGGTTCGGCCAGAAAACGGCCGGTCGGGCACGGAGCCGCTCGTGCCTCACGCGCCTGGTCGCGAAGAGCGCTCCTTCAGGCGCGCTCCGGCACGACCCCGCGACCCGCATCCCGCCCGCCCCGGCGCAGTTGGGATAGACTTTCTCTCTCGGGGAGTGCGCGAGGTGATGCCGCTGCTGACGTCGATTCCCATCCAGGCGCGCGCCCGCTCCCACGGCCTCCTGACGGAATCACGGCTGCTTTCCGAAGCGCTCGGACGCGCGTACCTGCTCCGGGCGCGCTTCGCCCGCCGATCGGATGCCCGGCAACTGAATGATCTCCTGATCGCCTGCCGGCGGGTCGATTCCCGGTCGGCGCGCCAACGACTCCAACAAGCGGTGGCCCCATGGGTCGACCCGCGCCGCGCCGAGGAGTGGCGGCAGGCGCGCATCGGGTGGGACCGATACTATCGGGAGTTCAATCTGGCGAGCCCCGAGCTCCATACGAGCCTCCTCCTCAAGGCTCCCGGCGCCAATGGCGAGAAGGGCGTGCTCTACGTGTCGTTCGAGTACAACCTCATGCGGCTGATCGCCCACCACGACCTCCGCCGCCTCCTCGCCGAATATCACGTCGTGATGGCCACCTCGTGGTCCCCCACCGACTACGGGGTGTTCGCCAGCTTCGCCGGTCTGTCGGACGATCCGCTGTTCGCCGGCATCTCGAACATCGCCGATATCGACGCCTACCGGGTGATGGGGCCGGCGGTGGAACCCGTGCCGCTCATGGCGAGCGACTGGATCGATCCCGGCGGCTACACTCCCAGGCCGCGTGCCGATCGCGAAATCGACATCCTCATGGTCGCGAACTTCACGCGATTCAAACGACACTGGCTGCTCTTCCGCGCGCTCAGGCGCATGCGAAAAAACCTGAGGATCGCTCTCATCGGCATCCCAACGCCGGGTCGCTCGGCCGAGGTGTTGCGCGCCGAAGCCAGGGCGTTCGGCGCGCCACAGGACCTGGAGATCCTCTCCAACGCGAACATCGACGTCGTGGCCGCGTACGAGTGCAACGCGCGCACCTCGATCATCCTGAGCCAGCGCGAGGGATCGTGCGTGGCGACCGCCGAGTGCCTGTTCTCGAACACCCCGATGGGATTGCTGCGCGACGCCCACGTTGGCTCGAAGGCTTACATCAACGAGCGCACCGGCGTCCTCCTCTCCGAGCGCCACCTGGCGCGCGATCTCAGCGCCTTCCTCGAAGCGAGCCACACCTTCCAGCCGCGCGCCTGGGCGATGGATCACATCACCTGCCATCAGTCGTCGGACCGGCTGAACGCTCAGCTCCGCGATTATTCGCTGCGGCGCGGCCGGACGTGGACCCGCGATATCGCGCCCCTCTGCTGGCGGTACGTGCCGCGCTACGTTTCCGCCGACGACGAGCGGCGCCTCGCACCGGCGCTCGAGGAGCTCAAGCAGCGCCACGGCGTTCAGCTGAAGCCATGGGTCTACAGGCCCCATTGATCACCCCCAAGCCCGGAGTCCGTGCGGCGGCGGCCCCGAGCCGTCCGGTCGACGCGGATCGACGCGCGCTCGCCACGGTCTTGATTGCGCTTGCGACGCTGGCGGCCGGCGGCGCCCCGGAGGTCGCACCCTCCGGGCCCGAGCGCCCCAGGGCCTTCGTCGAGACCGCCGCGTCACCGGTGACGGGGAAGACGATCGCCCTGCGCGCCGGCGGGGATCTGCAGGCCGCGCTCGACGCGGCCCGGCCGGGCGACACGATCGCGCTGCCGCCGGGTGCGTCGTTCCGCGGGCCGTTCACGCTCCCGAAGAAGGCGGGCGACGGCTGGATCGTGGTGCGGACCGCCTCCGCCGGGCTCCCCCCCGCGGGTACCCGGGTCACCCCTGCCGACGCGGCGAGTATGCCGAGGCTCGAGTCGGCCGCCGGTTCGGCGATCCAGACGGCGCCTGGCGCGCACCACTATCGCTTCGTCGGGCTCGAGATCCGCCCGACGAAAGGGACGTTTCTGTACAACCTGGTGCAGCTGGGAGACCGTGAGTCCCGCGCCGAGGACACGGCGCACCACATCATCTTCGATCGCTGCTACCTGCACGGCGACCGCGACAAGGGGACGCGGCGCGGCATCGCGCTGAATTCGCGGCACACCGCCGTCATCGACTCCCTCCTCGCCGATTTCAAGGAGAGCGGGGCCGACACCCAGGCTCTCTGCGGCTGGAACGGTCCCGGTCCCTTCGCGATCGTCAACAATCGTCTCGAGGCGGGGGGGGAAAACGTCATGTTCGGCGGCGCCAACCCTTCCATCCCCGGTCTCGTCCCCTCCGACATCGAGATCCGCCACAATCTTTTCACCAAGCCCCTCGCCTGGAAGGCGGGGACGCCGGAGTACCAGGGGACCTCCTGGACGGTGAAGAATCTGTTCGAGCTGAAGAATGCCCGGCGCGTTCTGGTGGACGGGAACCTGTTCGAGCACAACTGGGCGCAGGCGCAGACCGGTTTCGCCATTCTGTACACGGTGCGCAACGAGGACGGGAGAGTCCCCTGGGCGGCCGTCGAAGACGTGACCTTCACGAACAACATCGTGCGGGGCGTCGGAGCGGGCGTCAACATCCTCGGCCGGGACGCCGGTCCCCCGGGGAAGAGCGGCCTGACCCGGCGCCTGCTGATCGCCAACAATCTTTTCGAGGACGTCGGCAAGGGGTGGGGCGGCTCCGGCATCCTGTTCCAGGCGCTCGAAGGCGTCTCCGACCTGGTCATCGAGCACAACACCGGTTTGCAGTCCGGGAGCATCCTCATGGCCGAGGGGATCCCGCACGAGCGCTTCGTCTTCCGGGACAACATCGTCCTGCACAACGAGTACGGCATCAACGGATCGGGCACCGCCTCGGGTTCATCGACCCTGCAGACCTTTTTCCCGAACGCCATCGTGAAGGGAAACGTCATCGTGGGAGGCACCCCGTCCCGCTACCCGG
>JAYUCR010000378.1:0-8650 GCA_043740165.1 Acidobacteriota bacterium
ACGCGGGCTGGAAACGATGTCCATCAATGATTGGACGCAGGGACAGGGATGCCTATATTCAAGACGGGTCGAGGCGGGACCGCGACGCCCGATGGGAAACTTGAGAAGGACACCATGGCCAACCAAAGCGTGTGCGAATTGCTGGTTCGAGCAGGAGTGCTGGATGCCGCGAGCGCTGCGCGCGTGCTGGAGGTCCAGAGTCGCGACGGCGGCACGATTGGAAGAATCGCGGCCGATCTGGGCCTGACGACCGAGGAGGCCGCCGCGGGTGCCATCGCCGCGCAGCTCCGCCTGTCTTACCTCGATCTCGGGGGCACAACACCCCTCCCGGAATCGATGGCCGGCCTGTCGGGTGATTTCTGCCGCAAGCATCTCATCCTGCCGCTCGGCATGGAGGATCGCGCGCTGCGGCTGGCCATGGTTGACCCCCTCGATGCCGCGACGCTCCAGGATGTCGAATTCCGCAGCAGCCACTGGGTGAAAGCCGTGGTCGTCACAGAAAGAGATCTCCTGGCCGCGCTGGAGCGATCCTTCCCGAAGCTCGTCGAATCGATTCCCACCTATGACCTGCTCGCGGAGGAAATCCCCGAAGGAGAGCTGGAGCCGACAGCCGAGGGTGAATTCGATGTGATCGATCCCTCGAAGATGGCCAAGGACGTCGCGCTCCCGCCCATCGTCCGCCTCGTCAATCTCATTCTCACCGACGCGGCGAAGGCCGGCGCCAGCGACATCCACATCGAGCCGCAGGAGGGACACCTCCTGGTCCGGCATCGTATCGACGGCTTGCTTCAGGACGTCCTGCGCATTCCGAAGTCCATGCAGCAGGCGACCATCTCGCGACTGAAGATCATCTCCGGCATGGATATCGCCGAGCGCCGCAAGCCGCAGGATGGGCGCAGCCGTTTGCGCGTCGACGATCGGAAGATCGATCTGCGCGTCTCCGCGCTGCCGACGCATCACGGCGAGAAGGTGGTGGTCCGCCTGCTCGACAGCGGCAACGCCCACGTCGAGCTGGGACAACTCGGATTTTCCGAGCAGGTCCTCAAGACGTTTCAAGGCCTCCTGGGCCGACCGCAAGGGATGATCCTGGTGACCGGCCCCACCGGCAGCGGGAAAACGTCGACGCTTTATGCCGCGTTGAACGCCATCAAGTCGCCGACCAACAACATCATCACCGTCGAGGATCCGATCGAGTACGAGCTGGAGGGCGTCAACCAGGTTCAGATCAACACGAAAGCGGGCGTGACCTTCGCCGCCGGACTGCGCTCCATATTGCGGCAGGACCCGAACATCGTTCTGGTCGGAGAGATCCGCGACCGCGAAACCGCGGGCATCGCGCTCGAGGCATCGCAGACCGGCCACCTGCTCCTGAGCACCCTCCACACGAACGACGCGCCGTCATCGATCACGCGCCTCATCGATCTCGGCGTCGAGCCGTTCCTGGTCGCCTCCTCGGTGGTCGGCATTCTGGCCCAGCGGCTGGTCCGCCGTATCTGTCCCGACTGCGCCGTCGAAAAGGCACCGGAGCCGGCCCAGATCGAAATGCTCGGCGGGCAGGCCGCTCTTCCGGCCGGGGCCACATGGATGAGCGGCATCGGATGCGACGCCTGCCGCCACTCCGGATACCGGGGCCGCATGGCGATCCACGAGCTGCTCGTGGTGACCGACGAGGTCCGGGAACAAATCTCCCGCCGTGCGCCCGACCACCAGATTCGCGCCGCGGCCCGGCGTTCAGGGATGCGCACACTGGTCGAGGAGGGGCTCGATAAGGCGGCCCGCGGCCTGACCACCCTCGAGGAGGTGCAGCGTGTGTCCCCCTCCGATTCGCCCGCGTCCGGCCCGACGAGGGCGGAGATGGCACCAGCGGCCTGGCCGATCGACAGACCGGCTGTCGCGGCGGAGCCCCTGTCGATCGGCTCCCATGACGGAGAAGCCTCGCCTGGCGGAAAGATTCGAGTGCTCGTCGTCGAGGACAGCCCGACGGTCGTCACCGTCGTGAAATATTTCCTGGAACATGAAGGCTTCGAAGTCATCGTGGCGGGCGACGGAGTGGCGGGGCTCGAAATGGCCCGCAGCCAGACGCCCGCGGTGGTCGTGAGCGACCTGCACATGCCGGGCATGGATGGGATCGAGCTGATCAAGGCGCTCCGCGCAGATCCAAGGACGCGCGACGCGGCCATCCTGATGTTGACCTCGGAGAGCAGCCTTGAAAGCGAGGAAGCCGGGTTGTCCATCGGCGCGGACGATTACCTGGTGAAGCCGGTGGAGCCGCGGCGGCTCGCGGCTCGCGTCAGGTCGACGCTGGCGCGCGCGCGCGCCCGCCAGGCGCGTGCCGCTTGAATGCGCCGCCCGCACGCGTCCCCGCGCGGGTCGCCTGGCTGCGGTTCGGCGTCACCGCCGCCTGGCTCGCGATGGTGTTACTCGGCCTCGGACACCTGCTCGACTATGCGACCACGCCCGGGGACCCGGGAGACCCGTCCCCCGTGTGGCCGTCCGGCGCGTCGATCGCAGCAGCCGCCGATCGGCCGACCCTCGTCATGGCCCTCCACCCGCACTGCCCCTGCAGCCGCGCCAGCCTGGAAGAGCTGGCCCGCATCATCTACCGATGCCGTGACCGGGTGAACGTCCAGATCCTCCTCTTCGCACCCTCCGCAGCGCCCGCCGGCTGGACCGACACCGGCCTCCGGAGCGCGGCGACTGCCATGCCCGGCGTGAATCTCACCCTCGATCGGGACGGGTTCGAGGCGCGGCGGTTCGGGATCAGGACCTCGGGCCATGCTCTGCTTTACGACGTCGACGGCCGCCTGGCGTACAGCGGCGGCATCACCTCCGCGCGCGGGCATGCCGGCGACAACGCGGGGCAGGACGCGGTGGTCGCTCTGATCGAGCACCGTCTTCCGCGGCGCGATCGTCAATTCGTCTTCGGCTGCTCCTTGCTGGATGGGGGCTTCGCCCGGGAGGCTGCGTGGAATCCATAGATCGCGCCCACATCCTCTTCGACCAGCACTTTCGCAGGATCGCGGTCCGAACCGACCGCTTGTTCGCCGGCCTCCTGGCGATCGAGTGGCTGGCGGCAGTTTTCATCGCCATCCTCGTCTCCCCTTCCGCCTGGACAGGGGTCGTGCGGGTCACCCACCTGCACGTCTGGGCGGCGATCGGCCTGGGAGGCGCCATCGCATCGCTGCCGATCGCCCTGGCGCTCCGCCGGCCCGGCGAGGCGCTGACGCGGCATGTGATCGCCGTCGCCCAGATGCTTTTCGGCGGGTTGCTCATCCACCTCACCGGCGGACGAATCGAGACCCACTTTTTCATCTTCGGGGCCCTGGCGTTCCTCATGTTCTACCGTGACTGGAAGGTGATCCTCACGGCATCGGCCGTGACCGCCATCGATCACCTGGTTCGCGGCATCGTCTGGCCCCAGTCGGTCTATGGGGTGCTGATGGCCAGTCCGTGGCGCACGGTCGAACACGCCGGCTGGGTGGTCTTCGAGGACATCTTCCTCATCATCTCCTGCCTCCAGAGCGTTCGGGAGATGCGCGGCGTCGCGGAACGCCAGGCCCAGATGGTTGCGTCCAACGAGACGATCGAGGCGCAAGTGCGGTCCCGTACCACCGCCCTCGCGACCAGCGAGGAGCGGTTCCGGCTGTTGAGCGAGTCATCCCCTCTGGGGATATACCAGAGCGATCCGGACGGCCGTTGCACCTATACCAATCCGCGCTTCCGCGCCATCGCCGGCCTCGACCAGGAGGCCACGGCCGGATTCGACTGGCTGCGGTCGATTCACCCGGACGATCGCGACACGTTCACCCGACGCTGGCAGGCCGCCTCCCTCGAGGGGAGCGACTTCGACTGCGAATTCCGGATGGTCACCCCGGCGGGGCAAACGACCTGGGTGCACGCCCGCTCGGCGGCGGTCCGCGCGGCGGGGCACAGCATCACCGAGCACGTCGGGACGGTCGAGGACATCACGCAGCGCAGGGAGGTCGAAGCCACCCTGCAACGCGCCAAGGAGTCGGCGGAGGAGGCGGCGCGGACGAAATCGGAGTTTCTCGCCAACATGAGCCACGAGATCCGCACTCCGATGAACGGGGTCATCGGCATGACCGGCCTCCTGCTCGATTCCGACCTGACGGCCGAGCAGAGACAGCACGCGGAGACCGTGCGCCATTCGGGAGAGGCGCTCCTGACGATCATCAACGACATCCTCGACTTCTCCAAGATCGAGGCCGGAAAGCTGCAGATGGAGAGCATCGGGTTCGACCTCCACGCGGTGATCGACGAGGCGGTCTCTCTCCTCGCCGAGCGCGCGCAGTCGAAGCACCTCGAGCTGGCCTGCCTCGTCCGTCATGACGTTCCGGCCGCCCTGCGAGGCGATCCCGGCCGCCTGCGCCAGATCCTGATCAATCTGCTCGGCAACTCCATCAAGTTCACCGCCAGCGGCGAAGTGATTCTCCGCGCCCGGCTGGAGGAAGCCGGCGAGCGCGACGTGGTGGTGCGCTTCGAAGTCAGCGATACCGGGATCGGGATGAAACCCGAGGTCGCTGCGCGCCTGTTCCGCCCGTTCACCCAGGCCGATGCCTCGACGGGACGGAAGTTCGGGGGTACCGGTCTGGGCCTGGCGATCTCCCGGCAGCTCGCCGAGATGATGGGCGGGCGGATTGGTGTCGAGAGCGAGCCGGACAAGGGGAGCACCTTCTGGTTCACCGTCCGTCTCGAGAAGCAGCCGGCGGGCGCGGCCACGCTGCCGCCGCCGCGCGAGAGCCTGCGCGACCTGCGTGTCCTGATCGTCGACGACAACACCACCAACCGGCGCATCCTGGTGGAGCACACTCGCTCCTGGGGCATGGTGGCCGAGGAGGCGGAGGACGGATCGGTGGCTTTGCATCGCCTGCGCGCCGCGGCCGATCGGGGCCGGCCGTTCGAGCTGGCCATCGTCGACATGCAGATGCCGGGCATGGATGGCTTGCAGCTGGCCCGCGCCGTCCGGAGCGATCCCCGCCAGGCTTCGGTGCGGCTGGTCATGCTGACTTCCATGGGCATGCGCGGATACGCGGAGCTGTCGCGGAAAGCGGGCTTCGCCGGATATCTGTCCAAGCCGGTGCGCCAGTCGCAGCTCTATGACTGCCTCGCGACGGTGATGCACTCCTCCTTCGAGGCGGCCCAGGCGGGGACGGCGACGGACATGCCGCTGGTGACGCGGCACAGCCTCGAGGAGGCGAAATCGGCGCGCACGCGCGCCCGGGTGCTGGTGGCCGACGATAATGAGACCAACCAGATGGTGGCGGTGCACATGCTTCGTCGCTACGGCGCCCAGGCGGACGTGGCGGCCAATGGACTTGAAGCGGTCGAGGCTCTGTCCCGCATTCGCTACGACCTGGTGCTCATGGACTGTCAGATGCCCGAGATGGATGGCTACGCCGCCACGCGCGTCGTTCGCGACTCCGAGGCCGGAAGCGGTCATCGGACCCCGATCATCGCCATGACCGCCAACGCCATGCAGGGGGACCGGGAGAAATGCCTCGCGGCGGGGATGGACGATTACCTGTCGAAGCCGGTGAAGGGCCCCGAGCTGCAAGCGATGCTGGACAAATGGGTCGCGCGTCCGGAGGATTCTTCCGAGCCGCCGCTCGACGCTGCCTTCTTCTCCACGCTCCGCGAAGTCGATTCCGGGGGTCCGGACGGATTCCTGCGGGAACTCGTCGCCAAGTTCGTGGACGAGGAGGCCCCGGCGCGGCTGCGCGCCTTGCGGCAGGCGATCGCGGACTTTGACGCGGTCGCCCTGGCGCGAGCGGCCCACAGCCTGAAAGGGAGCGCCGGGACCCTCGGCGCTGCGGGGATGGCGTCGATCTGCGTACAGATCGAAACGAGTGGAAAGAGCGGCCGCATCGAAGGCATCGCCGATCTTCTCGATCGGCTGGAGTCCGAGTTCCGCCGCGTGCGCGACAGTCTCGAGAGCGAAATGAGCAAGGGGGCGGAGCGCCAGGTCGCCGCCTGAATCAGGGCTCCACGACAGGGCAGGGGGAGGTCACTTCGGAGGGCTCCGGGCGATCGGCGCGCCGTCCGGATCGCGCCATGCTGCGCTGCACCACCCGGCTCAGGCCGCTCGTGCCGTAGTAGCTCAGGAGATTCATGAACAGCGGGACGCCGGCAAGGCAGATCGGCACGAACCCCGCGGCGGCGGCGTAGTTGGCGGGCTTCATGCCGCGTCTTCCGGCCGGCGTGCCGAGGCTCCCGTAGTAGCGGCCGACGATCGAATAGACCTGGCCGATCAGCTGCACCAGCCCGATCTCGCGTCCGGCCACCAGGCAGTTGCCCGCCGCGACCGACGCCAGCCACGAGCGCTTGTCGTCCCCCGGCGCCAGAGTGAGGTAGGTCCCGATCGGCCGCAGTCCGTGCGCGTCGCTCCCTCCCACGCCGAAGCGCTCCAGCCCCAGCCGCCGGCCATACTCCAGGATGCCGGCGGCGGCGCGATTCTGATCCGGGGGGAGCGTGCCGTTGCCGAGCTCGACGTGGCTGAACAGCTCGAGAACGTCCTCCACGAACCGCATCGGCTTCTTCTGCATCCGGTAGCTCTGCAGCGGGTGGTTGAGGAAGTGCACGAGACCCTGGGAGCGCAGGTAGGCGACCAGCGTGTAGACGTCCTGCTTGGCGCGCAGCAGGTCCTGGTGAATCGCCTCGTTCACCCCCAGGACGTTGACGTGGACCCACTGCCCCGTCTCGGGGAAGAAGGATTCGACCTCCTCGCCGACGATCAGGTACGGCTCGACCTCGGGCCGGCGGGAGAGCAGGTCGAGGGCGCCGTCGATGGTGTCGTGATCGGTGATGGCGACGTAGTCGCACCCGATCCCGCGGCAACGATCGAAGACCTGCTCCGGGTCGTTGTAGGAGTCGTGCGCGCGCAGGAATTTCAGGTGCCGGAAGGAGCTGAAGGTCGTGTGGACGTGCAGGTCGACCTTGCGGAGAACCGTCCCCGGCTTCAACGCCCCTCCTCCACCGGGGAAAGCTCTCCCGCCGGCCCCGTCACGGGCGCCGCATCAAAAACCCGGTGCAGCGCCACCGGCGGGCCGAACCCGAACTTCCGGAAAACCGTGGCGGTGAGATAGAAGAGCTCCAGGCGCCACCTGACGGCCCACGCCGGCTCCATGTCGCCGGCGAGCAGATTGAGGACCGCGCTCGCGATCCCGATCCGCTGCTCCGGGTCAAAACAAAGCTTCGGAAACGCGGCGCCGTAGAAGGTCGTGACCATGCGCGCGTAGGCGCGGACGTGCCGCAGCACCTTGGGGGCATAGGCGCGGAAGCGCCGCGGCGAGAGATCGTTCGCGCGCAGCGCCTCCTCCAGCAGATCGGCGGCCATCTCTCCGGACGACATCGCGAGGAGCACACCGCTCGAGAAGACCGGATCGATGAACGCCCCGGCGTCCCCGACCATGAGGTACCCCTCCCCGGCGATGCGGGGGGAGGTGTAGGTCCAGTCGCTCGTCGTGTGGACCGGGGAAAGGCGCTCGGCGTTCGCCATCATCAATCGGGCCGCCGGGCACCGCTCGATCGCCCGATCGAGCGCCGCTTCCGGACGCAGCCCCTGCTCGCGGATGCGGCTTCCCGTCGCGACGACACCGACGCTGGTCACTCCGTTTTTGAACGGGATGAACCAGAACCATCCATCGCTCATCAGGATCATGACGATATTGCCGGCGTCGCGCCCCTCGCGCCGCGGCACCCCGCGGTAATGAGCGAAGACCGCCGCCCGGCGATGCCGGGGGTCCATCCGGCGCGAGCCCTGCTGCCGCGCGAGGAGGCCGTCGCGGCCGCTGGCATCGATCAGAAAGCGCGCCGTCACCTCGCGGACCCCGGATTCGGCGGCCCCGCCATCCTGGACGGTGAGACACCACGAGCCGTCCGCGTCCCGTCGGGCCGCCTGGACGGTGGCGCCCTGGCGCACCCCGACGCCGCGCGCCGCGGCCGCGTCGAGAAGCATCTGATCCAGCTCGGAGCGCAGGACCTGGAAGCACATCCGGTAGCGCGGCTCGATCGCCTCTTCGAAGTGGAGCAGCCGCGTCCGATCGCCCCCCGAGGCGACGAACTCGACGCCCCATTTCTCGATGAAGCGCGCCCGCATCTCCGGAACGACACCGAGCCTCTCGAAGAGGCGCATGTTGTGGGGCAGGAGCGATTCGCCGATGTGGAATCGCGGGCCGGGCTCGCGCTCGAACAGGACCACGTCGCGGCCGGCGGCGGCCAGCAGGTGCGCGGCCGTCGAGCCGCCGGGACCACCGCCGATCACCGCGACGTCATGCATGCGTCGAGTCCCTTATTTGACCCGCGTGATGGTGAATTTCCCGAAGGCGAAGCCGATGTCGACACCCCGGCCGGTGCCGCTGAGCGCCAGGGAGACCTCCCCCTTGGTCATTGCCTGCGCATCGGCGGACTTCCCCGCTCCGGCGTGCGCCTCCGATTGGGCGTACGACCCGAACAGCTCGTCGATGTTTTTCGCGCCGCTGAACTTGCCGGTGCCGTCGATCACGTCGGACTTCCCGAAGGTGAGGCCGCCCCCCTTCGCCTTCAGGGTCACCTTCGCCGACTGGCCGTTCTTGCAGGTGATCGTCCCGTCACCGCTCGCGGTCTTGTAGAAGGCGGACCAGCCCTTCAGATT
>JAYUCR010000379.1:0-8643 GCA_043740165.1 Acidobacteriota bacterium
TTGGCCCGGTTGCCGACCGTCAGCACATAGGGCGGGGCGTCCTGGGTGATCACCGAGTATCCGCCGATGTAGGCGTGCCTTCCGATGCGGCAGAACTGGTGCACGCCGGAGAACGCCCCGACCGTGGAGTCGTCCTCCACGGTCACATGCCCCGCCAGCGTCGCGGCATTGGCGAAGACGATCCGGCTGCCCACCTGGGAGTCGTGCGCGACGTGCGTTCCGGCCATGAGGAGGTTGTCGGAGCCGATGCAGGTTTCACCGCCCCCTCCCACCGTGCCGCGATGCACCGTCACCCCCTCCCGGAAGGTGTTCCGATCGCCGATCCGGAGGGTCGTGCGCTCGCCGCGGTACTTCAGGTCCTGAGGCTCCATGCCGATGCAGGCGAAGGGAAAGATCCGGTTTCGCTCTCCCATGACTGTCGGTCCTTCCACGACCGCGTGCGGCATCAGCTCGCATTCCGTCCCGAGCGTGACATCCGCGCCCACGACACAGAAGGCCCCGATGCGACTGCCCGATCCGAGCACCGCCTGCGGATCGACCTGGGCGGTCGGGTGGATCTCCGCCGGCCCGCTCAAGGGCCACCCGCCGGTGCTTTCGGCGCGCGATCGACCATGCTCGACAGCATTTCGGCCTCGGCCACCAGGACCCCCTCGACGAACGCCTCGCCTCTCAGGCGCGCGGACCGCGACCGAAGCTGCAGGACCTCCACCTCGAAGCGGATCTGATCGCCCGGGACGACCGGCCGGCGGAACCTGGCCCGATCGATCCCGGCGAAATAGACCAGCTTGTCCTTGCGGTCCGGCACGCCGCGCAGGAGCAGGACCGCGCCCACCTGCGCCATCGCCTCGACGATCAGCACCCCCGGCATCACCGGCGCGCCCGGGAAGTGCCCCTGGAAGAACGGTTCGTTGAAGGTGACGTTCTTGATGCCGACCGCACGACGCCCATCCTCCAGCCCCAGGATCCGATCGATGAGCAGGAACGGATAGCGATGCGGCAGGAGCTGGAGAATGGTGGTGATGTCGAGAAGCGGACCGTTCACATCCATGCGCCCTCCCATCGAACTTCAGCGCCCCGCCGGGCGGCCTCGGGCCGTCCTGCGCCCCTTCACCTTGCGTTGGTGCGCCACCACCCGCGGCGCGGAGGCGGGCCCGGCCTCGAGGCGGAGCACGCGCCGGACCAGCTCCGGCAGGCGTCGCAGCGCCGCCTGGGTGCGCTTCCATTCCCGATGGTCCACGGCCGGATGGCCGACGACGAACGAGGCCGGCGCCAGGTCGCGCAGCACGGCCGACTTGGCGCCCACGATCGATCGATCCCCGATCTTCAGGTGCCCGGAGACGCCGGACTGACCCGCCAGGATCACCGATCGACCGAGCTTCGTGCTTCCGGCAACGCCCGACTGCGCCACCAGGACCGACCCTTCTCCCACCTGCACGTTGTGTCCGATCTGCACCAGGTTGTCGATGCGGCAACCGCTCCCGACCACGGTGCTTCCGAAGGTGGCCCGGTCGATGGTGCAGTTGGCGCCGATCTCCACGTCGTCCCCGATGCGCACCACCCCGATCTGGGGGATCTTCGCGCGCCCGCCCGCTTCCTCTCCGAAGCCGAATCCATCGCTGCCGATGACGGCCCCGGCATGAATCACCACCCGCTCCCCGATGCTGCAGCCCGGATAGACCACGACATGGGGATGCAGCACGCTCTGCCGGCCGATCGAAACCCCCTCTCCCAGAACGACACCCGGCATCAGGACCACGCCGTCCGCGAGAGCGCATCCCCGTCCGACGCTCGCCAGCGGCGCCACCGAGACATCCCGTCCGAGCACCACCTCGACACCGATCGCCGCCTGCGGGCTGATACCCGGCGCGGGTATCGACTTCGCATGGAACATCCCCATGACGGTGGCCAAGGCGGTGTAGGGGTTCTCGACCAGGATGAGATTGCGATCGGAGAGGCCTTCCGCGGAGCTCGTCAGAAGGGCAGCCGCTCTCGAATCGGCCGCGGCCCGCCGGTAGCGCGCATGGGCCAGAAAGCTCAGGTCCTCCGGGCCGGCCTCGTCGAGAGGCCGAACCCCCCCGATGCGGCAGGCGGCGTTCCCGACCACCGAACCGGCGACACGCGAGGCGATCTCGTTCAGGGTGTAGGTGGCCACGGAGGGGCCTAGTTTTTCGGCGGCTCCTTGGCCGCGTCCCCCGGCTTTTTGGCAGTTCCCGCGGCCGGGGGAACCTTGTTCATCTCGTTGAACTTGGCGATGAGATCCTGGCTGACATCGATGCCGGGAGCGCTGTAATCCACGACACCGCGATTCAGGATGAGGCTGAAGGATTTCTCCTTCCCGAAGGTCTCGATCGTCTTCACGAGCATTTCCTGGAACCGGCTCTGCACCTCGCCGAGCTGATACTTCATCTCCTTCGTCGCATCTTCATTGAGCCGATCGAGCTCGGTCTGCTTGGTGATGATGTCCTTCTTCATCTCCTGAATGCGATCCTCACTGAGGGTTGCCTGCTGCTGTCGCAGGCGCGACTTGACCGCTTCCACGTCTTCCTGCTTCTTGTCAATCTGCGCCTGCAGGCGGTCCCGGGCCGCCGACAGATCCTGGTTGTACTTCTTGCCGATCTCGGTCTGCTTCCAGAGAACCTCGGGATCGAATACGCCGACCTTCATCGGCTCGGACTGCGCCGGCGCCGCTGCCGGCGCCGCCAGCAGCAGCATTCCCATCATGCCAACCGTCAACCAGCGATGCATGCCAAGTCTCCTTCGTGAGTCCGACGGGCCGGGAACTATACCACAGGGCGCGGGACCATCCGGGATCGCGGGCCTGATCAGAACGTCGTGCCGATGCTGAAGATGAAGTTCGAGGTGTCCTCGCCGGCGCGCGGGTTCTGGATGAATCCATAGATCAGCCGCAGCGGCGCCTGGAAGATCGGCAGGAAGAAGCGCATCTCGAATCCGTAGTCGACGCGCATGGCGTTGAACCGCACCGACTCATCTTCATCGAAGGCGTTGCCGGCGTCGTAGAAGAGCGCGAACTCGACCGTGTCGGTGATCGGGATGGCGTACTCGGCGTTGAACTGAAGGTAGCGGTTCCCGCCCGGGAAGACCGCCCCATACACGCCGTCGCCGTTCGTGTCCTCGCCGGGATCCAGCCGGCAGTTCCCGCGGTCGCTCTCTCCGGCATCACGGACTCCGTTGGTGTTCGGGTCGTCGGCCGGGCAATAAGGGGTCCAGAACCCGTCCGGCCTGTCCTCCCCCAGCTGGAGAAGTCCGTCCCCGTTCTTGTCCTCGGTGTCCAGAACACCGTTGCCGTTCGCATCCTCACCCGGGTCGAGGACGCCGTTGTGGTTCAGATCCTCGGTGTCGAGCAGGAAGTTGTTGTTGAGATCCTCCGAGGGATCCAGGAGGCAGTTGCCCCGATCCTCGCCCGGGTCCAGCCGGCCGTTGCCGTTCTTGTCCTCGCAGGGCTCGAGTTTGCCGTCCGGCGTCCGATCCTCCGGTCGATCGATGACACCGTTACGGTTGAGGTCCTCATCGGCGCGCACCGGCCCCACGCTGCGCACCGGGTACATCCTCAAGCTGCGCTCGCCGCCCAGGTAGTAGCGCTCGTATTGCGGCACGGCCGGACTGCCGCCGAAGGCCGTGATGTAGCCGACGGAGGCGTTCAGAGCCACGTAATGCTTCCGGGCGAAGCCCGGCAGGTACAGCGTCCCATCCTCACGGAACTTGACGAAGTCGTTGTCTCCGCCGAGGAATCCCCCCGCGTACTCGATGCTCGACGACAGGCGTATGCCGTGGGTCGGCCGGAAAAAGTTGTTGCGGGTGTCGAGCGTGTGAATGCCGAGCACGCTGCTGGTCGTCGCGGTGCTCGGCAGGCCGTAGCCGAGCGAGGTCGGGATGTAGGTGATGTTCTCCAGGCTGTAGGCGATGTCGAATCGTGAAAAGGCCCCCAGGAGCCTGCCGAAGTTGATCGCTCCCCCCTCCCCCTGGCGGCGGTATCCGGTGTAGGTCGATTCCCGGCGGAAGAGCGACACCCCCACCGACCAGGGCCGCCCGAGAAACCAGGGCTCGGTGAAATTCAGCGCGTAACGGCTGCCACGCGCCCCGGTCTGCAGGAAGGCCGAGAAGACCTCGCCGCGTCCGAGGAAGTTGCGGGTGGAATAGGATCCCTGGAAGAAGGCGCCATCCAGTCCGGAGACACCGCCCCCGACCTGGATCTCGTTCTTGCTGGCTTCGGTCCCCTGAATCTTGAGATCCACCTTCCCGCTGTCCTGCTCGGGCGTCACGACCGGGTCGCCATCCACGGTCCAGTATCCGAGCTGCGCTATTTTCCGCAGGCCGAGCCGCATCGTCTTCACGTTGAAGAGCTGCTGTTCCTCGAGGCGCATCTCGCGCCGGAGCACCGCGTCGCGCGTGCTGCTGTTCCCGGAGAAATCGATCCGGTCCACGAAGTACTTGCGATCCTCGGTGATCGCCAGCGTCAGGTCCGCGACGGCCTCGTGCTTGCTCACTTCGGGGTCGAGCGAAACGTAGAAGTACCCGCGCTCCCCGTAGTCGTCCTCGATCCGCTTGGTGGCGAGCTTCACGATGCTGTCGTTGTAGACCATCCCCGGCCGCATCGGAAAGCGCGCCAGGATCTCGCGCGTGCTGAAAACGGTGTTGCCCGAGACCTCCAGGTTGCCGAGCCGGTACTGCCGCCCTTCCTGGAGCGGCACGGTGAGGTAGACGTAGCGCTTGTGCGCCTTCTCCTGCGCATTGCGATCGTGCGCTTCATGTTTGAGACGCTTGGTCTTCTCTTTCTCCGTCTCCCCCGGCGGCGCGGGCGGGGGCGGCGGCTCGTCCACGTCCGTGTCATCGTTGTCGAGGTCCGACGGGTCGAAGCTGACGCGCCGGGGAGCGGCCTCGTCCGGGGGCGGCAAGGCGCCCGGCGCGCCGGCCTTCGCGTGGGCGCGGCGCTCGCTGTCCGACGCCACCTCGACCACTTCCGGCTGGATGACGATGTCGATGAACCCTCGCGAGCGGTAGGCCGTCCGGATGTTTTCGGCATCCTGATCGAACTTGGCCGGATGGTACAGGGGCTTGCTGCTCGCCCACGAGGTGAGCCAGAAGGCTTCCTTCGTGAGCTTCAGGGTCTTCTTCAGCTGCGCATCGCTGAACACGGCGTTTCCGGTGAAGTCGATTTTCTTGATCTTGGTCTTGGCCCCCTCGCGGATGTCGAAGGTGACGTCGCGCTGCCCCTGACTCGGCGCCCCCAGGCGGGCGCGGGCCCGGGCGTCGAGATACCCCTTTTCACCGAGCATGTGGGTGATCAGCGCTTCGGCCCGGCGCAGGACCGTGAAGTCGACCGGCTGTCCGCGCCGCACCTCCGACTTGCTCTGCTGCAGGCGCTCCTGGATCTGCGTCTCGCTGATCGCCTTCATGCCGACGAACGTGACACTGCCGATGAGCGGGCGATCGCGTACGTGGAAGATCAGATCCACGGTCGTCGCGCCGCGGCGTCGCGCCTCGACCGAGATGTCGTCGAACAACTCGAGATCCCACAGGCGGTTGAACTCCTGGCGCACCGCCTTTTCGTCGTAGGGGTCTCCTTTCTTCAGGTGCAGATTGCTGAAGAAGGCGCTGTCGGAGACGCGCACGTTGCCGTCCACGACGATCTGGCCGATCACGGCGGACGCACCCGAATCCGGCGGCGCCTCCTCCACGACGGGGGGCTCCGCGGCGGGAGGCTCCGCGGCCGGGGGCTCCGCGGCGGGCGGCTCTGCGGAGTGTGACTCCGCGGCGGGGGGGGACGCCGGGGCCGGTGGCGGCTCGGGTGGCTCCTGCGACAGCGCCACCCGTGCGATGCCGAGCATTCCGAGAAGACCAAGAACCAGGCGATGCGGGCAGCCCGGGCGGACGGATCCTGCGCCCGCGGTCCCGAGCGACAACCGGCGCAGCGCTTTCACCGGCGCCACGCGGCACGATCGGCCGTGAGAGTCCTCAGTGGGCGATTCCGATCGGTTCCCGGAAAGCCAGTCTCTTTTGGTCGACGAAAATCTCGATCTCTCCGCTGACCGGCAGCTTTCCGAGGATGAGGCTTTCCGAGAGCACATCCTCGATGTTCTTCTGGATGGCACGGCGGAGCGGGCGCGCGCCGTAGGAGCGATCCGCGCACGTGGTTTCGATCAACCAGTGGTAGGCATCGTCCGTGACAGTGATTTGGATCCCCTTGCCGATCAGACCTGCATTGAGCTGGCGGATCATGAGCCTCGAAATGGCCATGAGGTTGTCGTCCGACAGCGCGTCGAAAACGATGATCTCGTCCACCCTGTTGATGAACTCCGGATTGAGCACCACCTTGAGCTCGCGCAGGACCACTTCGCGGCGCGTCTGGTAATCGGCGTCCCGGTCCTGCGGCGTGCCGAAGCCCAGGGATCCCTTCTTCTGCACCAGGTGCGAGCCGATATTCGACGTCATGACCAGAAGGGCATTCTTGAAGTCGATCGTGTCGCCGAACGAATCGGTGATCTGGCCGTCCTCCATGACCTGGAGGAGGATGTTGAGCACGTCGGGGTGCGCCTTTTCGATCTCGTCGAGCAGCACCACGCTGTACGGCTTGCGCTTGACCCGCTCGGTCAGCTGGCCGCCCTCCTCGTATCCCACGTAGCCGGGCGGCGAGCCGATCATCTTGGCGATGGCGTGCTTTTCCATGTACTCCGACATGTCGAAGCGCACGAGCGCCTTTTCATCCCCGAACAGGAACTCGGCAAGCCCCTTGGCGACCTCGGTCTTCCCGACGCCGGTCGGTCCGAGGAAGATGAACGACCCGACCGGCCGCAGGGGGCTTTTCAGGCCGGCACGCGAACGCCGCGTCGCCCGCGCCAGGGCGGCCACGGCGGCATCCTGACCGATGATGCGCTGGTGGAGGTAGTCCTCCATGTTGAGAAGGCGTTCGGCTTCTTCCTTCTTCACCGACGCGATCGGGATGCCCGTCCATTTCGCGACGACTTCCTCGATGTCCTCCGTCGTGACCTCCAGGATCGACCGGCGTTCGTCCTCCTCGCGCTGCCGGAACTCGTCGTACTTGCGGCGCAGGGCGATCTCCTCGTCGTGCTGCCGGACCGCCTTTTCGAAATCCTTGCGGAACAGGTAGCCTTTCATGCTGCTGACCGCCTGCTCGATGTCCCGCTCGATGTCCCGGATCTCGCGATAGTTCATGCGCCGCCGGAGCTTGACGCGGGCCCCGGCCTCGTCGATGACATCGATCGCCTTGTCCGGCAGGAACCGATCGGTGATGTACCGGCCGGAGAGCGTGACCGCGGCCCGCAGCGCCGCCTCCCCATACGAGACCTGGTGGAAGGTCTCGTAGCGATCCTTCACGCCGTGCAGGATCGCCAGCGTCTCGTCCTCGGTGGGGGGCACCAGGCGTATCGGCTGGAATCTACGGACCAGCGCGCGATCCTTCTCGATATAGCGGTGGTAGTCCTTGGGGGTCGTGGCGCCGATGCACTGCACCTCGCCGCGCGACAGCGCCGGCTTGATGATGCTGGCCGCGTCCAGGGAACCCTCCGCGGACCCCGCGCCGATCAGGGAATGGATCTCGTCGATGAAGATGATGATGTCCTCATTGCCGACGATCTCCGAGAGGATCCCCTTCAGGCGCTCCTCGAACTGTCCGCGGTACTTGGTGCCGGCGACGATCAGGCAGAGATCGAGGGCGAGAATGCGCTTGCGCGCCAGCGACACCGGCACCTGGCCGTCCGCGATGCGCTGCGCCAGCCCCTCCACGAGGGCGGTCTTGCCCACGCCCGGCTCCCCCAGGAGGACGATGTTGTTCTTGCGACGGCGCGACAGCACCTGGATCATCCGTTCCAGCTCGCCGTCGCGGCCGATCAGGGGATCGAAGGCCTGGCGGACCGCCAGGTCCGACAGGTCGCGCGCGAATTCGTTCAGGAACGGCGTTTCCTTCACCTTGCGCGGCAGGGAACGCTGCTTCCAGGCCGCCACCGTGTGCTCGCGCAGCGCATAGAGCCGCATCCCCTTTTCCGCCAGCACGCGGCCCGCGGCGGAGTCCTCCACCCGGAGCAGCCCCAGGAGGATGTGCTCGTCGCCGACATGGGGATGGAGCAGGCGTTCCGACTCCTCCTCGGCGCAGGCGAGGATCTTCTTGGTCTCCTCGCTGAAGGGGATCTCGATGGGAGTCACCTGCTTCTCCCCGCTCGGACCGCGCGCCTCGATCTCGGCGCGCAGGAGCTCGACATTCACGTTCGACTTGGAAAACAGGTCCTGCACCAGCTCGTCGCCTTCCTTGACGAGGCCGAGCAGGAGATGCTCCGAGCCGATAACCTTGCTCCCCATCTGACTGGCTTCGTAGCGGGCGAGGAAGAGGACCTTTTTGGCCTTCTCGGTGTATTTCTCGAACATGCGGTCTCCGCGAAAGGCCATCGGGACGGGGCCCGGCGGGCATGCGGTGTGACAGCGCTCAGCTGATTTCGGCGGGGACCTGAGAGGCACCAGCCGCCGTATTGTAGCGGGCGCTCCTCCAGGTCGTCAAGGAACCGTTCTCCATGACCAGCACACGCGTGCAGCGCATCGCCAGCCGCTCGCTGTGGGTTACCAGCAGGGTGGTCATGCCGCGCCGGTCGTGCAGGTCCAGAAGCAGGGAAAAGA
>JAYUCR010000380.1:0-21492 GCA_043740165.1 Acidobacteriota bacterium
CGGATGCGCTCGCGGGTGACGGCGAACGACTGGCCGACCTCCTCGAGCGTGTGCTCACTTCCGTCGCCGACCCCGAAGCGCATCTTGAGAACCATCTCCTCGCGCGGGGAGAGGGTTTTCAGGACCTTCTGCGTTTGCTCCTTCAGGTTCAGTTGAATGACCGCGTCGACCGGCGACGTCACGCCGCGATCTTCGATAAAATCCCCTAGGTGCGAATCCTCCTCCTCCCCGATCGGGGTCTCGAGGGAGATCGGCTCCTGCGCGATCTTCAGCACCTTGCGCACCTTGGCCACCGGGATGCCCATCTTCTTGGCGATCTCCTCCGGCGTCGGCTCGCGGCCAATCTCCTGCACCAGCGACCGTGAAGTCCGGATGAGCTTGTTGATCGTCTCGATCATGTGCACCGGGATGCGGATGGTGCGCGCCTGGTCGGCGATCGCGCGCGTGATCGCCTGCCGGATCCACCAGGTGGCGTAAGTCGAGAACTTGTAGCCGCGCTTGTACTCGAACTTGTCGACCGCCTTCATCAGGCCGATGTTCCCCTCCTGGATCAGGTCGAGGAACTGCAGCCCGCGGTTGGTGTACTTCTTGGCGATGGAGACCACGAGGCGCAGGTTGGCCTCCACCAGCTCGGCCTTGGCCTTGCCGGCCATCACCTCGCCGGCACGGATGCCGTCGGCGGTCCCGCGGATCTCCTCGGGGGTCGTGTCCATCTCGCGACCGACGCGCGCGATCTCCTGCTCGGCCGCCTGGATCTTGTCACGCAGGTCGCGGCGGTGCTTGGCGTCCTTCGTGACCTTGAGCCGCTTGTTGTAGTGCCGGATGTCGCGGTCGAGGTCCTCCAGACGCAGCGCCGTGTCCTTGACCTTCTTGGCCAGCTCCTTCACCTTGCCGGTCACGAGCCCCATGTCCAGGATGACGCGGCCGATCAGGACGCGGGAGCGCGCGAGAAGGAACCGGACCTCGCGCCAGCGGCGCGAGCCTTCCGTCAGGCGGTGCAGATGCCGATCCTGCTCCTCCAGCTTGCGACTGAGGCGGTTGATCTTGTTCATCGCGTCGAGAACCTGCCGGCGCTTGCGATCGCCGCTGTCCTCCTCGTCCTCGTCCACGGTGATGACGCTCTCGACGTCGATCTGCTTATTGCGGATCCGCTGCGCGTAGTCGAGCATCTGGCTGACGACGTACTTGCTGCGCGCCAGGGCCTTGACCACGTTCTTCTCGCCCCGCTCGATGCGCCGCGCGATCTCCACTTCGCCCTCGCGGGTCAGAAGCGGGACGGTGCCCATTTCGCGGAGGTACATGCGCACCGGGTCGTTGGTCTTCTCGAGGGCGCCCGGGGTGAGATCGACCTTCTGCTCCTGCCCCTCCTCCTCCTTGCTCTCGGAGGCGGTCTTCTCCTCGACCTTCTGCTTGTACTTCTCCTCCGAATCGACCATCTCGATGCCGAGCGAGTCGAACAGAAGGAACATGTCGTCCAAGTCCTCGGGCGAGTGCATCTCCTCCGGGAGGACATCGTTGACCTCGTCGTAGAGCAGATATCCACGCTCCCGACCAAGGTTGATCAGGTGCCGTACTTCCTCGTACTTCTCCTCGATCCCCAAGGGGGTCTCCTTATGAGGCCGAGACGCCACGGAGTGCCTCGATCCGCCGCTTCAACGTCAGTTTGCGGTGCAGAAGCTCGTTGATCTCCACCGCGTTCCCGCTGTGCTCCAACTGTTTCTGGATGTCGGTCATCTGCCGCGTGAACAGTGCCGCGCGCAGCGTGTCCAGGCATCCCCTTCCCGATTCGATCGTCACACCGGGGTGCGGCAGCGCCGCGATGCGCGTGAGCGCTTCGCGCGCCTGCTCCCCCAGCCGTTCCCCGACGCGGGGGTAGGTCACCTCCGCGCCTTCATCCGTCAATCCCCTCACGACCCGGATAATCTCCAGCACCCGCCCGGGCGGCAGGTCGTCATCTTCAATCTGCGGCAAGAGCGCGCTGCGCACCTCCGCGTCGTCCAGAAGCGCCCGCACCAGGCTCGACTCGGCCTCGCTCTCCGCGCGCCGCGTTCCGAGGGCACCCGAACGGGGCGCCTCCCCCACGGCCTTGCGTCGTTCCCGGACCGCGTCCTTCAGCTCCTGGAGCACCAGCCGATCCTCGATCCCGAAAACCGTCGCCAGCATTTCCACCTGGGCCGAACGCAGCACCGGGTTGTCGAGCCTCGCCAGAAACGGCAGCACCTCGTTCAAGGCCTGCACCTTCCCCTGAGCCCGCCCCAGATCCACCCTGCCGGCCACCTCGCGCGCCAGGTATTCGATGTACGGCAGGGCCTCCTGCAGCCGCTGCCGGTACGCTTCTGCCCCTTCCGTCCGGACGTAAACGTCCGGATCCTTACCCGTAGGCAGCGCCACCACCCGCACCTCGAAGCCGTTCTCGAGCAACGTTTCGAGAGAGCGCCGCGTCGCCCGCCTTCCCGCGGCATCCGGATCGAAGTTCACCACCACCTGCCCGGTGAACCGCTTCAGGAGCCGCACATGCCCCGACGTGAACCCGGTTCCCAGCGTCGCCACCGCCTGGCCCACTCCCGCGGTCTGCAACGCGATGGCATCCATATAACCTTCCACGAGAACCGCGAACCCTTCCCGCCTCATCGACTCCCTGGCATGAGGCAGGGCGTAGAGGTTGTCTCCCTTACTGAACGCCGCTGTGTCCGGGGAGTTCAGATATTTCGGCTCTCCCTGACCCAGAACCCGGCCGCCGAACCCGATCACCTCGTCGGCCAAGTTGACGATCGGGAAAATCACCCGATCGCGAAATCGATCGTACGTTCTGCCCGTCTCCTCCTTGCGCGCCAGCAGGCCCGCCGCGACGGACAGCGCCTCGCGCTGCTCGCGCGCCGGACCGGCGCCGCGACCGAGGTAATCCTTGATACCGGACCATCCCTCGGGCGCGTATCCCAGCAAGAACCGCTCGGCGACCTCCCGATGAATCCCGCGCGATGCCAGGTAGCGCCGAGCCGGTTCCCCCACGGGCCCCGTCAACTGCTCGCGGAAAAAAGTCAGCGCCTGACGATTGACCGCGATGACCTTCTGACGCTCACCGCTTTCGGCGCCGCGCGCGGCGGGCAACGGAACGTTGTATCGTCCCGCCAACGAGCGCAGCGCTTCCGGAAAGTCGAGTTTCTCGTACTGCATGAGAAACTTGAACACATCGCCGCCAGAAGAACAGCCGAAGCAGTAGTAGAGTTGCTTGTCCGCATCCACGTAAAACGACGGAGTCTTCTCCGAGTGGAACGGACAGAGCCCGCGCCAGCGCGCGCCGCTCTTCTTCAGGGCGACGTACCCCGACACCACTTCCACCAGGTCCGCCGCCGCCCTCACCGCTTCAACAGCGTCGGAACGGTCCCCACCTGCCACTTTCCATCCTCTGGACGTGCATGACTGAAGTCCCGAGCTTCAGTCGTTGAATCGACGTTCCTGCGCGAGACGCTTCAGGGCCTTCTTTCTGGCCGCCAGCGCCTTGATCTTCCTCTTCTGGCTCGGCTTGAGAAAATGTTGCCGCTTTTTCAGCTCCGAGAGGACACCCGACTTCTCGCACTTCCTCTTGAAGCGACGGAGTGCGTTTTCGAGCGATTCGTCCTCGCGCACACGCACGAGGGGCATGTAAATCCCTCCCTTCCTGCCTTTTTCCGACAAATCCGGGCACACACAGGGCTTTTTGTACCCATCCCTATGGGAGGCCGGTGTGCCTGCTAAAGATCTCTGATAAAGGCCGTTGAGCCGGGGGCTAAGGCTTGGCTCAACAATGGATTACCAAGGACCCGAACGCCAAGCGCCCGGTAATATACGGGCCGTCTGGACCGATGTCAAGGAAACCGGGAAAGAAAGGTGCGGTGAATGCTATGCCGCGTCAGGCGAGATCGGCCACAACTTCATTTACTTCACTTATTTAAGGCCATTCTGTTAATGACAGCTGCCGCATATCCGGCGCCAAACCCGTTATCAATATTGACCACGAGCAGGCCGGTTGAGCAGGAATTGAGCATCCCCATCAGGGCTGCGACCCCTTTGAGGCCTGTACCGTACCCAATGCTTGTCGGCACACCGATCACCGGGACCTCGACCAGCCCTGAGACGACACTCGGCAGGGCCCCCTCCATGCCGGCCACGGCGATGATCACCCTCGCTTTCGCCAGCTTCTCCCGCTGGTCGAGAAGCCGATGGAGCCCGGCGATCCCGACGTCATAGGCCCTTTCCACCTCATTCCCCATCACCTCGGCGGTGAGCGCCGCCTCCTCGGCGACAGGCAGGTCCGAGGTACCGGCGGCCAGAACCAGCACACCAGGGTGGGGCCTGGCGCGGTTCCGGCTCTCCAAGGTGATCGCCCGCGCCGCGACATGGTACCGGGCACGCCCGTGCCGCGCGTGAATCTTTCGGTAGACCTCCCGGCCGACCCGGGTGACGAGGACGGTCTCCCCTCTCCCCGCCATCTTCCCCATGATCGCCAGGATCTGCGGCACGGTCTTCCCCTCGCCGTAGATCACCTCCGGAAAGCCTCGCCGAAGACCCCGGTGACTGTCGATTTTCGCGAAGCCGAGATCCTCGTACGGGAGATGCTTCAAACGCCGCAGCGCCGCTTCGGTCGAGAGGCTGCCGTTCCGCAGGCGATCGAGGACTTTCTTGATGTGGCGGGGGTGCATGGCAGTGCTCCGAAAGCGGGGATTATAAGTGATCCTCTCCCGCGCATTCCGCGCCAATGGGGCGCTTGACAGGGGATTCCGGGCTTGCATACCATCGCCCGGCCCAACACCAAGGGGATTTCAACCGCATGCCGCGCCACGAGCCGCGCGCCGAGGAGGCCTGATGAGCCGCACCGATGAGAAGCGTCGCGACCCGCGCGTCACACAGCGCCTCCCCGTCCGCACGCAGCATGCGGGCGGGGTCGAGCTGGAAACCATCAACCTGAGCGTCGGCGGATTGTTCTGCACCTCGCCGTCCTTTCTCGCTCCAATGACCCGGATGGCGCTGGCCCTCACCCTGCCGACATCATCAGGGAACTCCGCCGCGGTGGTGGAAGGCGAGGCCGTGGTGGTGCGGACCGAACCGGCGACCGCCTCACCGGACCACCAGGGCCGCTATCGCATCGCGCTGTTTTTCTCGCGCATGCACGACGATCACCGCCAGGCGCTGAAGCAATTCCTGCAAAGCCGGCCGCAGTGAAACGATTCGTCGTCGGGGTGACCGGCGCGAGCGGATCGCTCTGCGCCCGCTCCCTGCTGTCCGAGCTTGTGCGCCATCCCGAGGTCGGATCGGTGCACGTCGTCCTGAGCGGTTATTCGCTGCGGACGCTGAACGTCGAGCTGAACGCCCGTGTGCGCGATGAAGCCGAAGGATTGCGGGCGCTCCTTCCGGAGGAGCACGTCGACCCGAAGGTCACCTTGCACCGCTCCGACGCGATGGAAGCCTCGATCAGCAGCGGTTCGTTCCCGACCGAGGGCATGGTGGTCGTGCCATGCAGCGGCGGGACCCTGGCGGCGATCGCCAACGGCACCTCGGTCAATCTGCTGCAGCGCGCGGCCGAGGTGACGCTCAAGGAGCGCCGCCCGCTCCTCCTGGCGCTGCGCGAGTCCCCCCTCAGCCTGGTGCACATCGAGAACATGCGCCGTGCCGCCCTGGCCGGGGCGATCCTCTACCCCCTGATGCCCGCGTTCTACACCGGCGCGCAGACGCTCGACGACATCATCGAACAGTTCACCGCGCGGATTCTCGATCTTCTGCACCTGCCGCACTCCCTAGGGACGCGCTGGGGCGCGGCGCCCTGAACGATGGCGCCCGCCGACGTCGGCCGACGCCGCTTCGGCGCGCTCGGCGCCACACTCTCGATGATCGCCTTCCAGCACACGCTTTTCGCCCTGCCATTCGCGTTCACGGCGGCGGTTCTGGCGGCGCAGGGGATCCCCACCTGGCGGCAGGTGGTCTGGATGCTCGGGGCGATGGTCGGCGCGCGCAGCGCGGCGATGGTCTGGAACCGGATCGCCGATCTCGGGTTCGATCGCGACAACCCGCGCACCGCCGGCCGGGCGCTGGTCACGGGGGAGCTCGGGATGCCGTTCGCCCGCGCCTTCTTCGTCGCCGCCCTGGGGCTGTTCTACCTGAGCGCCGCGATGCTCACCCCCTTGGCGCTCCGGCTCGCCACCCCGGCGGCGATCGTCATCCTGTCGTATTCGTACGCCAAGCGCTTCACCTGGCTCACCCACCTGCACCTGGGCGCCTCGCTCGGGATCGCCCCCCTGGGAGCTTGGGTGGCGGTGCGGGGACATTTCGACACAACTCCGTTCTGCCTCGGCGCCGCGGTGATGTTCTGGGTGGCCGGATTCGACATCATCTACTCCTGCCAGGACGTCGAGTTCGACCGCCGCACCGGGCTGCATTCGATCCCGGCGCGCTTCGGGATCGGCCCGGCGCTACGGGTGGCGGCAGCATTCCACGCGCTGACCGTACTGCTCCTGCTGGCGCTGCCCGCCTTCGAGCCCCTCGGCCGCATCTATCTCGCGGGGGTGATCGCGACCGCCGCTCTCCTGCTGCACGAGCACCGGCTGGTCCGGCCTGACGATCTGAGCCGCGTGAACCGCGCCTTCTTCACCGTGAACGGCGTCGTCGGATTCGTGATCCTGGCAGCGACGGTCGCCGACCTGGCGTCGGGCTGACCTGAGAGAAGGCTCAGCGCCGGCGACGCCGATCCTTGCGCCGGCCCACCTTTCGGGGCGCACGCTTGGCAGGGCGCCTGGCCGAGTGACCGCGCGGGCGTCTGGCCGGTCGCTTGTGCGCGCGCTTCGGCGTCTGCTTCGGCTTCCGCTTCGGCTTGCGCGGTCTGGGGCGCCGGCGCGAGGGCCGCGGCTTCGAGCTTTCAGGTTTCGAGCTACCCGCCGGGCGCGGGCGGGGCCTGGCGCCGGGGACCGCCGGCCGGGATGCGGGCGGCTCCAGGGCGGGTGGAGGCGGGGCGATCTCCAGAGGTCGCGGCAGTCCTGTCAGGAGTAGGTAGACATCGCGCACGTTGGTGCCGGTCGGTCCGGTCATCAGCGTGTCCCCGAGACGGTGGAACAGGCGGAAGGTGTCGGACCTCTGGAGCGATTTGTCGGGATCGGCGCCCATGGTGCGCGCCCGTTCGAGGGTCGTCGCATCCACGAACGCCCCGGCCGCCTCCGAGTTGCCGTCGCGGCCGTCGCTGCCGATCGCCAGGAAGGCCCAGCCGCGCATCGCGAGGTTGCGCATCCGCATCGCCAGGCGCAGCGCCATCTCCTGCGCCCGGCCGCCGATCCCTCCCGCGGCCGGCGCGGTGCGCACCTCGCCCCCGAGCACGAGGAGCCGGATTCCGGCCGGCGCCCCCTCGATGGCGCGCGCCACCATCTCGACTGCCGCCTCCACCGTGCCGGTGATCTCCGTCGGCATCGCTTCGGCGGCCAGGCCGCGCATCAATCCGGCGCGCACCGCGGCGTTGCGCAAGTCGCCGTTCGACAGCAGCATCTGGGCGCGCGCGCGGCGGAAGACCGGATCGCGCGGCTTCGGCGTCTCCGGCATGCGGCCGGTGCGCAGCGCCTCCAGGACTCGGGGTGGCAGGGTCGGCGCCAGCCCGTATCGGCCGGCGACCTGGATGAGATCGTCGAGGGTGGTCCGATCCGGCACCGAAGGTCCGGAGGCCACCTCATCGTACCGATCCGGATCGACGTCGCAGACGACCAACGTGGTCAGGGATCGGGCGCGCCGGGCGGCCACTGCCAGCCGCCCTCCCTTGAGGGCCGACAGGTGACGCCGCGCGGCGTTGATGGCGCTGATCGGCGCACCCGACACCACCAGGATCTGGTGCACGTGGGATTTCTCGGCGGCGTTCAGGAATGGCTTGAGTGGCGCCGCCATCAGCGACGATCCGCCGCCGGAGATCAGCGCCACCACGTCGTCCCCGCCCCGCGCCTGCGCCATGAAGCGCAGCGCGGCCTGGCCGGCCCGGAACGATCCGCGGGCCGGGATCGGATGCTCGCCCGTCATCCAGGTGGCTTGCACCTTCACCTTGTGCCCGACGGCGGCGACGGCGGACGAAGGCGGCACGCCCTCGGGGGTGACGATCAGCGCGCGCACGGGGCGCCGCACCTCCGCGGCGCGCAACCGCGCCACGAAGGCCTCGAACATCGGCGCCGCCACCTTGCCGCACGCGAGCACGAGGATCCGGCCGGCCCCCATGGTGCGCATCGGTTGCCCGGCCAGGACCAGCCGCCCCGGCGAAGCGGTGACGGAGCGCGTCACGGCGCGGCCGGCGCTGCAGGTGTCGATCGCCTCGAGCGCGATGGCGCGAAGCAGCTCGAACGGCGGCCGCCCCGCCTGATCTCCCTGGAATCCCTTGTCCATCAACGATTCTCCGGCATCCGGCGAAAACCCTACGCCGCAAGCATTCGGGGGGTGCGTTCGCTGGGACCGCTTGTCCCACGCGTTCTTGACAGCGGATCGCGCGCTCTGTTATAAGGCAGCCACCTTGCGCAGTACGGATCAGACAGTCTCATAAACCTTTTTGAAGGAGGTGGCTCGATGAACAAGGCGGATCTGATCGACAAGATCGCCAAGGATGCGCGCATCAGCAAGACCGCGTCCGCCAAGGCTCTCGATTCGCTCGTCGACGGCGTCACGAAGGCCCTGAAGAAGGGCGATCGCGTCGCACTCGTGGGCTTCGGAACCTTCACGGTCAGCAAGCGAAAGGCCCGCGTCGGCCGCAATCCGCAGACCGGTGAGCAGATCGAGATCAAGGCCCGCAAGGTGGCGCGTTTCCGCCCGGGCAAAGAGCTGGCGGCATCGATCCGCTGAACCGGAATGTCGGGCCGGGGAACCGCCGGTCCGAATCGAACGGATGAGACGAGGGCGGCGTCACGAGATGCCGCCCTCGTCGTTTCAGCGCACCGTGCCCCACCGCATCCTCCCGCCGCGAGGCTATTCAAGCGTCACCAGGATCGTCCCCGCCTCGACCGTCTCTCCCGCGCGCGCCAGCACCGCCAAAATCGATCCGGCGCGCGGCGAGGTCATCTCGTTCTCCATCTTCATCGCTTCGACCACGATGAGCCCCTGCCCCGCCACAACATCCTGCCCGGCAGCGACCAGCACCGCGACGATCCTCCCGGGCATGACCGCGCGCACTTCCGATGCGGCTCCCGCCGAGGCCCCCGCCCGCCCCTGCCCCGATCGCAGCGGATCGACGATGCGCACCGCATGCATCCGGCCGCCGAGGCCGACGTCCCATGCGGTTTCCCCGCCCGGAGCGTCGCCAGCCTGGGTACCGGCCCGCCAGGCCGCCGCCTCCATGCTGTGACCGTCGATCGTCACACTCCTTACGCTTCCGCGGCCGGAGACCTGGAACTGCCGAGCGTCACCACCAGCGATGACGTCGTAACCTCCGTCGGCGAGAGGCCGGAGATCGAGCGGGATCTCGCGATCGCCGATGCGCGCCAGGAAGCGGTGCAGGAACCCGCTCATGCCCATGGCCCTCTCGGCTGCCGCCCCTGCATCTGGGCCCGCCGCCCCGCCGCAGCCCAGGGGCTCAGCGCCGATCCAGCCGACCCCGGCTCGCGCCCCCGACGGCCTTCCTCGAACGCCATCACCGCGGCGACCGCGGCCGCCGCCGCGTCGTCCGGCCCGGTGATCTCGAGGCCCGCCCGCAGCGCCGGCATCCGGCGATCCACCCAGCCGATGTCGAAGTCTCCCGAAGTGAAATCGGCCGCCGCCAGGACTTCGAGATGGAACGGGATCGTGGTGCGGACCCCCACCACCTGGAATTCGAGCAGGGCGCGACGCATGCGTGCGAGAGCGCTGGCCCGGTCGGCCCCCCAGGTGATGAGCTTCGCGATCAGCGCGTCGTAGTGCAGCGAAATCTCGTCCCCCGGTTGCAGCGCGGTGTCGACGCGCACCCCCGGTCCCGAGGGAAGGCGGAGCGCTTCGATCCGTCCCGGGCAGGGGCGGAAGCCCTGCACCGGGTCCTCCGCCAGGATTCGGCACTCGATCGCAGCACCCGCGGGTAGCTTGACCGCGCTCTGCGCGCCGAGGCGCAGCCCCCCAGCCACCTCGATCTGCATGCGCACCAGGTCGATCCCGAACACCATCTCGGTCACGGGGTGCTCCACCTGGATGCGGGCGTTCACCTCCATGAACCATGGCCGCCCGCGCCGGTCGAGCAGGAACTCGACGGTGCCGGCGTTGCGGTAGCCCGAGGCGCGCACCACCTTGACGGCCAGTCCGCCGAGACGGCGGCGCAGCGCCGGCGTGATCGCCGTCGAGGGGGCCTCCTCCACCAGCTTCTGGTGCCGCCTCTGCAGGGAGCATTCGCGCTCGCCGAAGTGGAGCGCTCCGCCGTGAGCATCGGCGATCACCTGGACCTCGACGTGCCGCACTCCTTCGAGAAACGACTCCGCGTAGACGCCATCGTCGCCGAACGACGCCACGGCCTCGGATCGCGCCGCGCGCAGCGCCGGCTCCAGCCCGGATGCGGCCCGCACGACGCGCATCCCCCGCCCCCCGCCGCCAGCGGCCGCCTTCAGGATGATCGGATACCCCGCGCGACGCGCGAACGCGGCGATCGCGGCGCCGTCGGCCGCCCGGTCGGTCAGGCCGGGAACGATCGGCACGCCGCACTTCTGCATCAGCCGGCGCGCCTCGACCTTGTCGCCCAGCGCCCGCATGGCGGCGGGGGGCGGTCCGATGAAGATCAGGCCCGCGCGCTCCACCGCTTCGGCGAAGTCACCGTTCTCCGCCAGGAAGCCGTAACCCGGATGCACGGCGTCGGCTTCAAGGCGGCGCGCCGCATCGAGGACGGCATCGATGTCGAGGTACGACTGCGCGGCGGGCGCGGGGCCGATCACCTGCGACGCGTCGGCCAGCCGGACCGGCAGCGAATCCCGATCGGCCTCCGAGCAGGCGATCACCGGAGACATTCCCAGGTCGCGGCAGGCGCGCACCACCCGCAGCGCAATCTCGCCGCGGTTGGCGATCAGGATGCGGCGCAGGTCGCGGGGCGGACGGACGGCCCGCCGGGTGGAGCGCGCTGGGCGGGTCGTCCGGCGCGTCATCTCACAGGGGGATGTTGCCGTGCTTGCGCGGCGGGTTGGTGTCTTTCTTGTGGCGCAGGACCCGGAGCGCCCGCACGACGCGGGAGCGTGTCTGGCTCGGCTCGATGACCGCGTCCACGAAGCCGCGCTCCGCGGCCACGTAAGGGTTCGCGAACTTCTCCCGGAACTCCTCAACCTTGGCGCGCCGGGCCCGTTCCGGATCGGTCGCCGACTGCAGCTCGCGCCGGTAGAGGATGCTCACCGCCCCCTCCGCCCCCATGACGGCGATCTCGGCCATCGGCCAGGCGAAGTTGAAATCGGTGCGGATGTGCTTCGACCCCATGACGCAGTAGGCCCCGCCGTAGGACTTGCGGGTGATCACCGTCACCTTGGGGACGGTCGCCTCGGCGAAGGCATAGAGCAGCTTGGCGCCGTGCTTGATGATGCCCCGATGCTCCTGGTCCATTCCGGGAAGGAAACCGGGCACATCCTCGAAGATGACGAGCGGGATGTTGAAGGCGTCGCAGAAACGCACGAAGCGGGCCCCCTTGAGCGAGGCGTCGATGTCGAGCGTGCCGGCCAGGACCGCGGGCTGGTTGGCGACCACCCCGACCGTGGCCCCGTCCATCCGCCCCAGGCCGACCACGATGTTGCGGGCGTACAGCTCGTGGATCTCGAAGAAGCTCCCGGTGTCGAGAACGCTGCGGAGAACGTTCTTCATGTCATACGGCTTGTTCGGCTCGGCCGGGATCAGCGTGTCGAGCGCCGGGTCGGGGCGATCCGGATCGTCGCCGGTGTCGCGGCGCGGCGGATCCTCCATGTTGTTCGACGGCAGATACGAGAGGAGATCGCGGATGATCGCCAGCGCCGCGCGGTCGTCGGCCGCGGCGAAGTGGGCCACGCCGCTGACCGTGGCGTGAGTCATCGCCCCTCCGAGGTCCTCCTTGTTCACCTCTTCGTGCGTGACCGACTTGATGACGTCGGGCCCGGTGATGAACATGTAGGAGGTCTTGTCGACCATGACGTTGAAGTCGGTGATGGCGGGCGAGTAGACCGCGCCGCCGGCGCAGGGCCCCATGATGGCCGAGATCTGCGGCACGACCCCGGAGGCCAGCGTGTTGCGGAGGAAGATGTCGGCGTAGCCGCCCAGCGACACCACCCCCTCCTGAATGCGGGCCCCGCCCGAGTCGTTGAGGCCGATGATCGGCGCCCCCACCTTCATCGCCAGATCCATGATCTTGCAGATCTTCTCCGCGTAGGTCTCGCTGAGCGATCCGCCGAAGACGGTGAAGTCCTGCGCGAACAGGAAGACCGGACGGCCGTCGATGGTGCCGTGCCCGGTGATCACCCCGTCGCCCGGGATCTTCTGGGTCTCCATCCCGAAGTCGGTGCAGCGATGGACCACGAGCCGGTCCATCTCCTGGAAGGAAAGGGGGTCGAGGAGGAGCGCGACGCGCTCGCGGGCCGGGAGCTTGCCCTCGTCGAGCTGCCGCTTACGGCGCTCGTCGCCGCCTCCGCTCTCGGCGAGGTGGTCGCGGCGCCGCAGCTCGTCGAGCGGGTCGTGGGCCAACTCAGTGATCGTCCCGCCCGTTGCCTGCGGGCACGATGGGGCCGGAAGGCGCCTCCGGCTCGCCGATCCCCGGCGTCTCGGCCTCTTCCTCGCCCTCGGCGACGCGCGCCACCGCCACCACGGAGTCCCCCTCGTCGAGATGGATGAGGCGGACGCCCTGGGTCGGCCGGCCGAGCAGGGAGATGTGGCGGACGCCGGTGCGGATGATCTTGCCATAGGAGGTGATCACCACCACCTGGTTGTTGTCCGCCACCTGCATGACCTGCACCACCGGCCCGGTCTTGTCGGTCACCTTGAGGTTGATGATGCCGGAGCCGCCCCTTCCCTGCAGGCGATACTCGGCCACCTCGGTCCGCTTGGCGTAACCCTTGCCGGTCACTGTCAGGATGGTGCCCCCTTCGGGTTTCAGGCAGTCCATCTCGACGACCGCGTCCTCCCCCTCCAGGCGCATGCCGATGACGCCGCGGGCGCCGCGGCCCATTGGCCTCACGTCGTCCTCCGGGTAGCGGATCGCCTGCCCGAGCGACGTCGCCATGAACAGCTCCTGCTTGCCGTCGGTCAGCTTGGCCGACAGCAGCTCATCCCCTTCGTCGATGCCGGTGGCGATGATGCCGCCGGCGCGCGGGTTGCCGTAGGCGGAGAGCGGCGTCTTCTTCACGATCCCCTTGCGGGTGCAGAAGACGATCGACTTGTCCTCGGAGAACTCCTTGGTCGCCAGCATCGCCGCCACCTTCTCCTCCGGCGCCAGGCTGACGAAATTGATGATGTTCTTCCCCTTGCCCGCGGCGCCGATCTGCGGGATCTCGTGCACCTTCAGCCAGTGCACCCGTCCCTTCGTGGTGAAGATCAGGATCGACGCGTGCGTCGAGGCGACGAACAGGTCCTCGACGAAGTCCTCCTCGCGCGTCGTCATGCCGATCTTCCCCTTGCCGCCGCGCCGCTGGCTCCGGTAGGTGGAGAGGGGGTTGCGCTTCATGTAACCGGCGTGGGAGACGGTGATCACCATCTCCTCCTCGGCGATCATGTCCTCGAGCAGGATGTCGCCGGCCGCCGGGACGATCTCGGTGCGCCGCGCATCGCCGAACACTTTCTTGATCTCGCGCAGCTCCTCGATCATGATGCCGTACACCAGCCGCTCGTTCCCGAGGATCTCCCGGTAGCGCGCGATCTGCTTCAACGTCTCGGTGTAGTCATCGACGATCTTCTGGCGCTCCAGCCCGGTCAGGCGCTGCAGCTTCATGTCCAGGATCGCCTGGGCCTGCACCTCGCTCAGTCGGAACCGGAGGCGCATCGCCTGGCGCGCCTCGTCGGCCGCGCGGGCGGCGCGGATCAGGGACACCATCTCGTCCAGGTTGTCGATGGCGACCTTGAGCCCTTCCAGGAGGTGGGCCCGCTCCTCGGCGCGCGCCAGCTCGAACTGCGTTCTTCGTATGATCACCTCACGCCGGTGATCGATGAAGTACGTCAGCATCTGCTTCAGGTTCAGGACCTGGGGCCGGTTCCGGACAATCGCCAGGAAGATCGCCCCGAACGATTCCTGCATCTGCGTGTGCTTGTAGAGCGCGTTCAGGATGACGCGCGGGACCGCGTCGCGCCGCAGGTCAATCACCACCCGGATGCCGTCGCGGTCCGATTCATCGCGGATGTCGGTGATGCCGTCAATCCGCTTGTCGTTCACCAGGGCCGCGATCTGCTCGATCAGGCGGGTCTTGTTGACCTGGTAGGGGATCTCGGTGATGACGATGTGATCCTTGCCGCGCTTGCCGCCTTCCTCGACCGTGGCCCGCGCCCGCATCACGATGCTGCCGCGCCCGGTCCGGTAGGCCTGAACGATCCCCTCGCGCCCGCAGATGTAGCCGGAGGTCGGGAAGTCGGGGCCTTTCACGTGCTGCATCAGCTCGTCGATGCCGATCTCCGGCTTGTCGATCTGGGCGATCAGGGCGTCGATGATCTCGTTGACGTTGTGCGGCGGGATGTTGGTCGCCATGCCGACCGCGATCCCGGACGAGCCGTTCACCAGGAGGTTTGGGAAACGGGTGGGAAGGACGACCGGCTCCTGAAGCTGGCCATCGTAGTTCGGCGTGAAATCGACCGTCTCCTTCTCGATGTCGGCGAGCATCTCGTGCGCCAGCCTGGCCATGCGCACTTCCGTGTAGCGCATGGCCGCCGCCGCATCGCCGTCGATCGATCCGAAGTTGCCCTGCCCGTCCACCAGCGGGTACCGCATCGAGAAGTCCTGCGCCAGGCGGACGATGGCGTCGTAGATGGCGCTGTCACCGTGCGGGTGGAATTTTCCCATCACGTCGCCGACGATGCGCGCGGCCTTCTTGTATGGCTTGTCGTGGGTGTTGCCGGCCTCGTGCATGGCGAACAGAACGCGACGGTGCACCGGCTTGAATCCGTCGCGCACGTCCGGCAGGGCGCGCCCGACGATCACGCTCATGGCGTAATCGAGGTACGAGCGGCGCATCTCGTCTTCGAGGTTGATCGGGCTGAGCGCCCCGATGTCGCTGCGGGTTTCGTCCATCAGATGTCGAGGTTCCTGACGTTGAGGGCGTTCTCTTCGATGAAGCGGCGTCGCGGCTCCACCGCGTCACCCATGAGCACGGTGAAGATCTCGTCCGCCTGGACCGCATCGGCGACGTTCACCTGCAGGAGACGGCGCGTTCCGGGGTTCATGGTGGTCTCCCAGAGCTGCTCGGCGTTCATCTCTCCCAGGCCCTTGTAGCGCTGGATGGTGACGCCGCGCTTCCCTTCTTCCATGAGAAGTCGCAGCAATTCCAGCCGGCTGTTGACGCTCGTCTCATGGCCATCCTCGACGACGAGGAGGGGGGGCGTGCGCAGATCCTTCAGCTCGGCGTCCAGGGCCAGCAGGGTGCGGTACTCGATCGTGGAGACGAGATCCCAGGAGACCACCACCGGCGCCTGCCCGCGGCCTCCGACGGCCACCTCGAACGTGAACCGGCCGTGCTCCTCATCCGCCGCCAGCTCGCCGGTGCGGAAGCCCGCCGACTCCAGCTTCTCGCGCACCGCCCCGAGCGCCTCGGTCGATTCGAACTGGGCGATTCCCGACAGGCCGCTCTCGATCAGGCGCTCGATCAGCGTCGGATCGATGCCGCGCTTGGCGAGGAAGTCCAGGTGCATCTGGTAGCGGGTCAGGCGCTCCAGAGCCTGCCGCAGATCCTTCCCTTCGAGAAGGGCATTTTTCTGCGCCGGCAGCTTCACCGCCCGCTCCTTGGAGGCCTGCTCCAGGAGGAACCGGTTGAGATCCTCGTCGTTGGCGAGGTACTCCTCGATCTTCCCCTTCTTGACCTTGTAGAGCGGCGGCTGCGCGATGTACAGGTGGCTGCGCTCGACGATCTGCGGCATCTGCCGATAAAAGAACGTCAGCAGCAGGGTACGGATGTGCGATCCGTCCACGTCGGCATCGGTCATGATGATGATGCGGTGGTAGCGGAGGCGGGCGTGGTCGTAATCCCCCTCGCCGATCCCGGTGCCGAGCGCCGTGATGATGGTGCGGATCTCCTGGCTCCCCAGCATCTTGTCGAACCGCGCCTTTTCGACGTTGAGGATCTTCCCGCGCAGCGGCAGGATCGCCTGGTTGCGGCGATCGCGTCCCTGCTTCGCGGAGCCGCCGGCCGAATCTCCCTCGACGATGAAGATCTCGCTCTTCGAAGGGTCGGTCTCCTGGCAGTCGGCGAGCTTCCCCGGCAGCGATCCCGAATCGAGCGCGCCCTTCCGCCGCGTGAGCTCCTTGGCCTTGCGGGCTGCCTCGCGAGCGCGCATCGCCTCCAGGCCCTTCTCGAGAATCTTCCGCGCCACACCGGGGTTTTCCTCGAAGAAGGCCGAAAGCTTTTCGTTCAGCATGGTCTCGACGATGCCCTTCACCTCGCTGTTGCCGAGCTTCGTCTTGGTCTGCCCCTCGAACTGCGGCCGCGGCAGCTTGACGCTGATGACCGCGGTCAATCCCTCGCGCACGTCGTCGCCGGAAAGCGACACCTGCTCCTTCGAGACGGCGCGCGCGGCATAGGCGTTGATGGTGCGCGTCAGGGCCGATCGGAACCCCGACAGGTGGGTGCCGCCCTCATGGGTGTTGATGCTGTTGGCGAACGAGAACACGATCTCGTTGTAGGAGTCGTTGTACTGGATGGCGGCTTCGGCCACGACCCCGTCGCGCTCGCTTCGGACGAAGATCGGCTTCGGATGGATGGTGCTCTTGTTCTTGTTGAGGTGCTCGACGAAGGAGCTGATGCCGCCCTTGTAGGAAAACTCGTGGCGGCGATTCTCGGCGCGCTCGTCCTCGATGACGATGGTCACGCCCTCGTTCAGGAAGGCGAGCTCCCGGAGCCGCTGTGACAGGGTGTCGAAGGAGAAGACGGTCTCTTCGAAGATCGTGGTATCCGGCTTGAAATGGACCTTGGTGCCGCGCCGCTTGGTGGTGCCGGTCTGGTGGAACTCCCCCACCGTCTTCCCGAGCTCGAAGCGCATGGCATATACCAGCCCGTCGCGCCAGATCTCGAGGTTGAGGAATTCGGACAGGGCGTTGACCACCGAGACGCCGACGCCGTGCAGCCCGCCGGAGACCTTGTAGGTGTCGTTGTCGAATTTGCCGCCGGCGTGCAGAACGGTCATGACCACTTCGGCGGCCGGCTTCTTCTCGGTCGGGTGCATGTCGACCGGGATGCCGCGGCCGTTATCCACGACGGTGACCGAATTGTCGATGTGGATGGTGACTTCGATCCGGTCGCAGAAACCGGCCTGCGATTCATCGATGCTGTTGTCGACGACCTCGTAGACCAGGTGATGCAGTCCCGCCGGTCCAGTCGTGCCGATGTACATCGCCGGCCGCTTGCGGACGGCCTCCAGACCTTCGAGGACCTTGATCTTGGAGGCGTCGTACCGTTCGGCACCGCCGGCGCCACCAGAGGCCTGGAGGTCGGCTTCAGATCCCATCGCGCTGTCTCCCTGCGCGGCTCACGCAGCCGGTCATCGTCCCAGGTACCGTGGTTCTCGATGGCATCGCGGGGGTCGCAGATGTGGGACCCGTTCGCTCGCCTTGTGGGGGCGTGCTTGTTCGTGGTCTACCGCCCCGCGAACGGGGCGGATTTTAGCACAGGGGCGGTCTCAGGAGCAACGCGGAATGGGGCGATCCGTGACAGCCGGACTGCGGTATAAAGATGATAGGCATCAAAAATCGATCAAATCGTTCAACTCTTTTAATTTCTATGTGATACGCATCGGCATAACGACGTAGCGGTAGTCACGCCCTGACTCCATCCCCACGGGGCGAAGAAGCCCCTGAGTCCCTTCGTCCTTGAGGGCCAGGATCACCTGTCCGGGGCCGTACGCCTGGAAGAAATCGAGTAGGTATTTGGAGTTGAAACCGATCTCGACATCGGCGCCGCTGTACTCGATATCGACGGTTTCAGAGGCTTCCCCGACCTCGGGATTGTTCGAGCTGACCTCCATCGACCCCTTGGACACCGACAGCTTGATGGCTCGGGAGCGCTCTCCCGCCAGGAGGGCCACGCGCCGCAACACATCGCCGAACATCGCGCTTTCGAGCTTCACCAGCTTGTCGTTCCCCTCCGGGATGACCTGCTCGAAATCGGGAAACTTCCCGGTCAGCAGGTTCGCCGACAAAACCGTCCGGCCCACCTGGAAGAACGCCTGGTTTTCCTTCTGTCCGAACAGTATCTCCTTCTCCCCTTCGCCGATGCGCGCCAACTCCATGAGGACCTTTCGCGGCAGGATCATCTCGATCTTGGCCTCGCTGGCCCCCTTCTCAAGCCGGCCTCGGGCCATGGCCAGGCGGTGCCCATCGGTAGCGACCATGGTGAGGTCCCGCTTGTTCAGGATGGTCAAGGCCCCGGAGAGCTGGTATCGCCCATCGTCCGTGGTGATGGCAAAGCCAATCTTGCCAATGAGATCGAGCAGCAGCTCACGCTCAATCGGAATCCCTTTGGCGAAGTCGAACTCCTTGATCTCAGGAAAATCCTCCCTCGGAAGGCCCACGACGCGGAACCTGGCTTTCTGGCAGGTTATCGTGACCCATTTCCCTTCCTCCCCCTTGAAGCGGATTTCTGCGTCCGGGAGAAGGCGAACGATATCGAACAGCCTGCGGGCTGAGAGCGTGACCGAGCCATCCTTGGTGACCCTGGCTTCGCACGAGGTGCGGATGCCGACCTCGAGATCGGTCGCCAGGAGCTCGAGGCGGTCCTTACGCGCGTCGATGACGATGTTGGAGAGAATGGGAATGGTGCTCTTCTTCTCCACCACGCCCTGCATCGATTGAAGTTCCTTCAGCAGGCTTTCCTTGCTGATCACGAAATCCATAGCGCCTCCGGATGGACCGATCGGCTCCCGTGTTCGATCAGAATATAAGGGGATTGTAGCAGAGGTAGGGTCTGTGGGATGTGCGTCGAATCCCTACAAGCCCTGGCAGCCGAAGAGTACGGGTCGATCCCGATGCTGTGGGAATCAGCATGGAGTGGCGCGAACGATCCACCTTGCACAGGTCTCCCACAGGGCATTCTCGTAGCGTCCACACAGAATTGTGGATCGCTCATCCGAACGACTCGAGGAAGCCGGCGATGACGCGGTCGAACTCGCGATCCTTCTCGCGCATCGATGCGATCTTGCGCACGGCGTGGATGACCGTCGTGTGGTGTTTTCCCCCGAAGTACTCCCCCAGCGCCGGAAGCGATTTTTCCGTGAGCTGCTTGCAGACGTACATGGCGACCTGGCGTGGAAACGAGATGTGCTTCGAATTATTGCGCGACTTCAGCTCGGTGACCTTGATGCCGTAATGGCTGGCGACCACTTTCTGGATTGCCTCGACCGTCACGCTGCGGCCGCGATCGTCGATCAGGTCGCGCAGAGTCTCCTTGGCCATCTCGATGTCGATGGCGCGGCCGGTGAGGGCGGAAAAGGCGACCAGCCGGATGAGCGACCCTTCGAGCTCCCGGACGTTCGAGCGCGCCCGGCTGGCGATGAACATGGCCACCTCCTCCGAAAGGTTGAGGTTTTCGGCCTCGGCCTTCTTGCGCAGGATGGCGACCTTGGTCTCCCGGTCGGGCGGCTGGATGTCGGCGATCAGACCCCACTCGAAACGCGACCGGAGGCGCTCCTCGAGGGTCGGGATGTCGCGCGGCGGGCAATCGCTGGTCATGACGATCTGCTTCTGCGATTCGTACAGGGCATTGAAGGTGTGGAAGAACTCCTCCTGCGTCCGTTCCTTGCCGGCCAGGAACTGGATGTCGTCGATGAGCAGAACGTCCACGCCCCGGTACCGCTCCTTGAAGTCGAGGGTCTTCTCGAAGCGGATGGAGTTGATCAGCTCGGTCATGAAGGTCTCGCTGCTGATGTACAGGAGACGCAGGCCGGGATAGGAGCGGGAGATCTTGTTGCCGATCGCGTGCATCAGATGGGTCTTGCCGAGTCCGACCCCGCCGTACACGAACAGCGGGTTGTAGGCGCCGGACGGCTGCTCGGCGACCGCCAGGGCGGCGGCGTGCGCGAATTGGTTGCACGAGCTGACGACGAACGAGTCGAAGTTGTACCGCTGATTGATGCCGCCCTGCTGCCCGGGCGACGCGGGCACCGGCGTCGCCACCGGCTGTGACAGCGGCATCGGTGCCTGCACCTTGGAGCCTGACGTCACCTGCATCGCGGCGCCGGATTCCCCGACCCGGTAGGAGGGTCGTCGGGAAACCGGCTCGGAAGCGGCGGCTGTGAACCTCGCCGCATCGACGCCGAGGGCCGACGGAGGCGCCGCCTGTGCCGGCCGGTTGGCCGGAACGGCGCGTCGAGGAGGTCCCTCGTCGCGGCTGGTGAATTGCAGTCGCAGATCGCCGACTGCCAGCTCGCGTGCGCTCTCCTGAATCAGCGGCAAGTAGTTCTTGTGGATCCATTCCGCGAACAGCAGGCTCGGCACCTCAATCTGAAGCGTCCCTTCCGCCACCGACAACTGCTGTGTGGGGCGCAGCCAGGTGTTGAAGCTCTGACTGTTCATCTTCACTTGTAGAGAAGTGAGAATTCTGTCCCAGAGATTCATAAGTCCTCGACGACATGACGATGATCGGTGTTGTTTCTCTTTTTATCGTGGGTTCCGCTGCTGACGAGGCCTCCAGCGAGGAGTCGCTTGATCATTTCAACAGGTTTTCCACAGATGTGGAAAAATCATAGCGTGATAAACCGCAACGATTGAGTGCTTTACGGTTGGATCGGCGGAAGCGGGCGGCGATCTTATGTCAACCAGAACTGCGGGCCCCACATATGGTGGCGGGGCGACCTGCGTCAGAATGGATGGGGCCGGAGGATCAGTTTTGGCTTGGTGATCGACCTCTGGATACACCACGACCCCTCCGGGGAACCTCTCCCGAAAAAGATTGAGCACGGCCGATGACCAACGGATCTTTTGCCGCGAGTGAGCTGTTGAGTGAAGTCAGCGGACTATACATCCGAGTCCGACATCGAGCAACATGATTTTGACACCTGATTTGCATCTCCGAAGTGAAGGCTTCCCGCCGATCCGATCCGGAATGGGCGGCTCTCCCCGCGGCCGTTCTTGACACTGCTTCCAGCGCGGGCTCATAATGCCGCCTTCCTGCACACGATTCGCAGTGTCGCAACGTAAGGGGGAAACCGTCCATGAAGCGCACCTATCAGCCGAACAAGCGCCGCCGGGCGAAGACGCACGGATTTCGTGCCCGGATGAGCACCAAGAACGGGCGCCAGGTCCTCAAGCGCCGCCGCGCCAAGGGACGCAAGCGACTGACGGTGTGACGGTCGACCAGCGGTTCCGCCCCGAGGACCGCATCCGCAAGCGCAGCGAATACAAGGCCCATTACGATCGGGCGCGGA
>JAYUCR010000381.1:0-8598 GCA_043740165.1 Acidobacteriota bacterium
GCATTCGGCGGGGCGCAGCGACCGCAGCGTCGTCGCCGAAGTCCAGCCGGTGGCGACCGCCACGGCGCGGGCGCCGACCGACTTCCCGCACAGCACGTCGTGCTCGCTGTCGCCGATGATCACCAGCTGCGAGCCGTCGATATCCGCTCCGAGCCGGGTGCGCGCACGCCGCAGCGCCAACTCAGGAAGGCGGTAGCGATCGGCGTCGTCGCTGCCGAAGCAGGACAGATCGAAGTCGAACTGGCCGGTCAATCCGAAATGGTCGAGCTTCAGGCGGGCGCCCGCCTCGACGTTTCCGGTCAGGAGGGCCAGGCGCGCCTCGGGGCGCTTTCCCAGGGCCTCGAGCAGCGCGGGCACGCCCGGCAGGAGCCGGGCCCCCGCGGCGCGCGGCAGATCGCGCTCGAAGTAGCGCAGGTAAAGCCGGATCGTCTCGCCGATGGCCGGCTCGAGATCGGCGCCGCCCACCCCGTGCCGCGTCAGCAGCTCGCGCGCGATCTGCGGGTCGGTCTTGCCGACGAACGCCGTTCCGTCGGTCGACACCGTCCGTCCCGCCGCCTCGCACAGCGCCTGGCCGAAGGCCGCGCGCGCCGCGCCGCCCATGGACATCAGGGTGCCATCGATGTCGAAGAGGGTGATACGGAGCACGGCGCGAGTCTAACATGACGGTCCTTGACGCCCGATGCGGGCCGGGGCTACCATTCCCGCCCTTCCAAACAGGAACCGTCAGGAGGTGTAAGGATGGCCAGTGCAGGCCAGCTCAAGACCAAGATCGACGTGCAGAAGAAAAAGATCGCGGACAAAGGCAAGACACTCAGCGCGGAGCGGCAGCGCCAGATGCGCAAGCGGCTCAAGAGGCTGCAGAGGTCCCGCCGCGTCAAAAGCCGCGCCGAGGCGCGGGCGAAGCGACCCGCGAAGGCGGTGCCCGAGGCCGCCGAACCCGCACCAGCTCAGGCCTGATGCGCATCCCGGACCAAGGAGAGACGACGATGAAACCGGCCCGCGCTCTGTTCGTGTTGACGACGGCGATCCTGGCAATCGGAGTGCTCACCGGCTGCCGCATGGACATCGACGAGATGGTGATGAACCCCACCACCCGCGATGAGATCATCACCAAGCTGCTCGAGGAGAACGTCTCGAAGCAGAACATCATGGACCGCCTGACGACAGGTGAGGACACCAAGATGGAGCTGGCCGAAACGCTCATCGGCGACTTGAAGGTGAAGGCTATGGCCCTGGACAAGCTGACCGCCGACAACGGCCAGCGCCCCAAGATCATCGAGAAGCTTCTGGGCGACGACACCGCGCGTGGAGCCATGATCGACGCGCTCGTCGCCAACGAAGCGGCGCGCGTCCAGCTTCAGGAGGCGTTGAAGAAGCCCCTGCCAAAAAAGCAGCCCTAGGGAGAAGTCAGAAGGCGCTGACCCTGACGGTGTTGGAGGTCCGGCGGTGTCCTTCCGCATCGATCAACGTCAGTTGCACGTGGTAGACCCCCGGACGATCGAAGAGCAGATCGTTCTCGTAGGCGAAGCCCCCTTTCGACGGCACCAGCCTCCCGGGAACGCAGGCGGAAGGGTCGGATCGCCCTTTGCTTTCTTCCCCGGCCCAACCCCAGGCGTCGCCCCGCCGCGCCGCCGGCTCGGACATCGCTTCGACCTTCGCGCGGCATAGCGCGATGGAGCCGGGCGCGGCCCCGTTCACGAACCCGTAGACCGTGACGCTGAACGGCACGAAGCCGTTCACACGATCGGCCGCGATGAAAAGGGCCTGTTCGCCCTTGTCGGCCGCAGCGCTGCGGGCCCAGGATTCACCGCCGAACAGAGCCAGGCAGGCGGCCATAGACCAGCACAACATCCTCTTCCGACCACTCATCATGTCCGGCTCCAGGCCAGGGGCATTCCGGCAAGTCACAGAATTCACAGCTGATCCAAGCCCCAATCTCTTTCCACGCAAACATATGGTCAATATCAAATTATGTAATCTTGACGGAGCACGAGACATATATATATTGGTTAAGTTGAAGTTGTAGAATACCTTGGCAGGAGAGCGTCGGCGAGCGATGGAAGGCCCCCAGCGTGATCCCGACACCGCGCCCCGCGTCCCGGGCGATGCGGACCGGCTGGAGCGACTGCTCGCGGCCCTGAGCGAAGCCGCGGCGCGACTGGACGGCGCGCCCAATCTTCAGTCTGCCGCGACGTTGTTCCTCTCCACCTTGCGCTCGCAGTCCTGCTGCCGGCGCGCGGTGCTCACCGTGGTCGACGAGGAGGGCCGCGATCACCAGTGGTTCTTCGTCGGTCTCACCAACGCGGAGATCGACCACTTTCACGCCCACCGTCCCTCGGGCGCCGTCCGCGATGCCGTGCTCGAGGAATCGCATCGCGTCGGGGCCGGTTACGTCCTGCCGATCGACGAGCGCCGCGATCCCTCGGGCTTGCGGCCGAATTCCGGGGCCGCCGGGCGCGCCGCGGAGCCCCAAGAAAAAGCCGATCTGCTGATCCTCCCGCTGCGCGCCCCGGATGCCCGCCTCCTCGGCACGATCTGGATCGACGACGGACGCCATCAGGGATCCCGGCCGGCGGCCCTGGTCTCCTGCCTGGCGCTCTTCAGCTGCCAGATGTCGCGGTTTCTCGAACGGCTGCGATTCGATCAGTCCGCCCGGAGCGCGCAGATCAAATTGCGCCAGACGGAGGAGCAATTGCTGCAGGCCGACAAGCTTTCCGCCATCGGCCAGCTGATCTCCGGCGTGGCGCACGAGCTGAACAACCCCCTTTCCGGGGTCATGGGATTCACGCAGCTCCTCCAGGCCAGCGAGACCAACCCCAAGGCCCAGAAGAATCTGGAGCGCATCTACAACGAGGCAGTCCGCTGCCAGAGGATCGTCAACAACCTGCTCACGTTCGCGCGCCGGCACCGCCCGGAGAAGCGCGCGCACGTCCTGAACGACGTGATCGAGGAGGTTCTCGATCTGCGCGCCTACCAGCTCGCGGTGGATGACGTCGAGGTGGTGCGCCGGTACCAGGGCGACCTGCCGGCCACGCAGCTCGACAGCCACCAGCTCCAGCAGGTCATCCTCAACCTGGTGAACAACGCGCACCAGGCGATGTCCGCCACGAGCGGGCGCAAGCGCCAGCTGACGATCGTGACCGAGATGCGGGACGGCCGCGTGCGCGCCAGTTTCACCGACACGGGGAACGGCATCCCGAAGGAACGGATGGCGCGGATCTTCGAGCCGTTCTTCACCACCAAGGAGCCTGGGAAGGGAACCGGGCTCGGGTTGAGCGTCTCCCTCGGCATCGTCAAGGATCACCAGGGGACGATGAGCGTCGACAGCGTCGTGGGGGAGGGGACGACATTCCAGTTCGACCTGCCCGTGATCGAGGGCGCTGCGCCCGAGGCCCATACGCCCCCCCCCGCTCCGAAGGCCTCCGCGCCCGCCGTGTCGCTGCGGGTCCTGGTGGTGGACGACGAGGCGATCCTGACCGAGCTGCTGACCGATCTCCTGAAGAGCGTGGGGCACGAGGTCGAGCACGCGCGCGACGGGCGCGTCGCCCTGCGCATGGCGCAGCAGGGAGGCTTCGACGTCATCCTCTCCGACCTGAAGATGCCGGGCCTGGACGGCCAGGGGTTGTACGAGGCGCTCTGCCAGGAAAGGCCGGAGATGAAGAACCGCTTCATCTTCACGACCGGGGACGTGGTCAATCCCGACGTCCGGAGTTTTTTCCAGCGGACCGGCTGCGCCTATCTCAGCAAACCGTTCAAGCTCGAGGCTGTTCTGCAAGTCGTCGATCAGGTGGCGGGGAGCCGGCAGGCGGCCTGATCGGTCGTTGACTTCGCTCTCCACCCACCGTACCTTTCCGGTCCCGTGAATCCCGGCCGTTCCGCCTTCCCGATCGCCGCCCGCGCCGCCTTGTGCGTCGTCGGCACGCTGGCGCTCTGCGTGGTGGCGATTGGCCCCGCCGATCCTGCCAGCGCCGGCGACGCGGCGAAGGGCGACGTCGCCATGGGCGCTGCCGCCACGGGCGCCGCCGCGGAGAGCGCGGCGGTGCCGGAGCTCGTGCAGCGCGGCAACGCGGCACGCCAGGCAGGGCGCCTCCCGGAAGCGATCGAGGCCTACCGGGCCGCCGCCGCGATCGATCCCCGCCGGTACGAGATCCGCATCCTGATCGCCGACACGCTGCGCCGCCTGGGGCATGCCGAGGAGGCGAACACCGACTATGCCGCCGCGGTGGCTCTCGATCCGGCGCGATCGGAGGGGTACACGGGCCAGGCGCTCCTGCTGCGCGCCGAGTTCGACTACGCGGCGGCCGCCGCCATCGTCGAGCCGGCGATCGAAGGCGCGCACGGAAATGATCGGGCCGACCTGCTCATCAGCCTCGGGGAGACCCGGCGCCGCCAGGGGCGGGCCGCCGAGTCGCAGGCGTTGTTCCAGCGGGCCCTGCAGAGCGACGCCGGCGCGACGACGGCGCATGCCGGGCTCGCCCGACTGGCGGAGGAGCGCGGGGACCTGGACGCGGCGCTGTCGGAATGGGATCTCTACATGAAGTCCAGGCCGGACGATGGAGCCGCCGATCTGCGGCGCCAGGAGCTGCGCGAGCTGCGCGCCTCCGTCGCGGCGCTCCGGAGCGCCACCGCGGGGGCGGCCGGCCGCGGCCCGGGCGGCGCCGATCTGTACGCCGAGCTCGGCCGCCTGCTGGCGGTGATCGGAGACGCCCCGGGCGCCGTGGCCGCCTCGCGATCCGCCCTGAAGATCGATGCGCGGAAGATCGAGGCGCGCCGCGGGCTGGCGCTGGCGCTCCTGGCGGCCGGCGACGAGCGCGGCGCCGCGACCGAGTTCCGCCGCCTGCTGCGCGCGCAGCCGGCGGAAGGGACGGCGCTCTTCCAGCTGGCCGCGATGGCGCGCCGCTCCGGCGACCCCGCGGCGGAGCAGGCGGCCTGGATCGAGGCTCTCCGCCGCCGCCCCGACGATCTCTACGCGGCGCGCGCCTTCGCCGATTTCCTGGAGCATGCCGACGCGGCGGTGCGGCAGAGCGGCCGCGCCGCTCTCGACGCGGCACGGCTGCCCGAGCCCGCGGCGCAACGCCTGCGGGCCCTCATCGCCGGGGCGGCCGGGCGCTGGCCCGAGGCCGAAGAGGCGCTGTACCAGGCGCTGCGCCCCGATCCGACCGACCCATGGACACTCGAGATCGCGACCGACCTCCTGGCGCGCCGGCCGGCGCTCCTTGAAGGGCTCGGCCGGCGCGCCCGCGCCGAGGCGGCCGCCGCCCCGGATGTCCTGCCCCTTCTGCTCCTGGAGCGCTGCCTGAGTCTCGCCGGCCACGATGACGAGGCGCTTCTCCTGGCCCGGCGCGCCGCCGCGGCGCGTCCCGATTCGGCCCCCGCCCGGTCGGCCCTCGCGGAGGCTATCCTGGAGTCGAGCCACGACGTCGGCACGGCGGTGGAGCAGATGCGGCGCGCGGTGGATCTCGATCCGCAGCGGATCGCCGCCCACGTCGATCTGACGCTCGCCCTGCTGCGCGCGGGACGCCCGTCCGAAGCCGAGGCGGCGGCGCGCCGCGGGCTGGCGCAGCGGGAAGATGCGGCGCCGCTGCTGTCGCTCCTCGCCGCGGCGCTGGCCGATCAGGGCGATCTGGAAGGCGCCGCGCGCGCCCATGCCGCGGCGCTCGTCGCCGATCCGGCCGACAATCTCCACCTCAGCCGCAGCCAGTATCCGAGCACACTCGCCGGGCTCGGGCGGACCTTTGAGGCGCGCCGCGCGCTCGCGGGGACGATGCCGGAGATCCCGGACCTCGCCTACCTGGAGGCCTGGACGTTCGCGCGCGACCTCAATCGCGATCGCGCCTTCGCGGGGCAGAACTGGATGTCCTGGCGCGATCGTTTCCATGGGCGGCTGGTCACGCCGGAGGATGCGCACCGGGCGATCGCGAAGATGCTGCGCTCCCTCGGCGATCCCTACACCCGCCTGCGCGACCCCGAGGAGACCGCCGCGACCTTTCTCACCCGGCATGCCGGACCCGCGGGCGCCGATGCCCTCGGCCTCAACCGGCCGCACGGCCGCACGGTGGTCGTGAAAGATCTCGAGGACGGCCTGGGGTACATCCAGATCACCAACCTCACCGATCCGAACGCGATTGCCGAGGTGCGCCAGGCGCTCCTCGCCATGCGCCGGAAGGAAGGGATCGTGATCGACCTGCGCGGCAACCCCGGCGGGCTGACGCGCGCCGCCGATGCGGTGGCCGACATGCTCATCGGGCCGGGCCAGGAGGCCGGCGTCGACGTCGGCCCCGAGGGACGCACGCCGCGCGTCACCGGCGGCGACGGCGCGCTCACCGACGCGCCGATCACCGTGCTGGTCGACGGTCAGACAGGCAGCGCCGCCGAGCGACTCGCCGGCAGCCTTGAGGCGACCGGCCGTGGCACGCTCGTCGGCGACACGACGCACGGCAAGGGCCTGTTCCAGAACGCGCGCGTCCTCCCCGGCGGCTGCACCGTCCTGGTGTCGGCAGGTGAGGCGCTGGGGCCCGACGGCCGGCCGATCCAAGGGCGCGGGTTGCGGCCGCAACAGCGCAATCCCTCGGATGCCATTCCCCCGAAGCAATAGTCGAACAGCCTCCGCGGAGGTGAACGGAGACGCGGGCGTTCCCTTGCGGGGCACGGGTCCGGGCGCTCGGCTGGCCTCGGATGTGCGGGACAACTGCTACCTTCCAGCTAACGGCCACACGCGCCCTCCCCTCGCTTCGCCGCTCCGGGCTCCCGCTGTGAAGCGCGGGAGCTGCCGGCGCGGTCTCAGACGGCCCCGCAAGGTAACGCCCGCGTCTCCGTTCACTGCCAACACCCCATCGACTCCGGTTCTTGCGGCGATCCGTCCCGTGCCCTGTTTGGCTCCATGCGTTGAGACCAGCGTCGGGCGCGATCAGCGCGGCGGTGGCCGGGCGTCGGGGAGAGTGGGGCGGGGGCATCGAGGCAAGGCGAGGCGCCCGCGCGGGTTCCGCGATCCCCGCAGCCGAGCGGCCCCCGCACGGCTCTTCCCGACGCCCGATCGGCGCCGCGTTGGTCCGTGCGCGGCGATTGACACCTCTGGGGGGGCGACCTAACATACGCGCCCCATGAGCGAGCCGCGCAGCGCAGACCCCGCATCGAAGCGGCGCTTCGCCGTTGCAGCGGCTCCCATCGCGGGCGGGAAAGGCCTTCTCGGCTCCCTCTGGCCGTTTCCCTCGGTCATCTTCTCCGCCTTTCTGATCGCCTGGGGCGCCGAGTGCGCGCAGTTCTGGGTATCGCGCGGCATGGCGCTCGCGATCCTGGCGTGGCTGCAGGCGCTGCCGGAATTCGCCGTCGAGGCGGTCATCGCCTGGTCGCAGAAGATCCACTTCATGACCGCCAACTTCACCGGATCGCTGCGGCTCCTGGTGGGGCTCGGCTGGCCGCTCATCTTCGGCGTGGCCGCCTTCGGAACCTGGCGGCGCGAGAAGCGGCTGCTGCGGCGCATCGAGCTCGACGACGAGAACTGTGTCGAGGTCGTCGCGCTGTCGCTGCCGATCGTCTATTTCCTCATCGTCGACTACAAGGCCACACTGACACTATTGGACGCCGCGCTCCTGCTGGGGATCTACCTGCTCTACCTGGCGGTGCTGCAGAAGGTGCCGCCGCGCGAGACGGAGCACATCGAGGATCTCGAGGCCATCCCGCGGAGCATCATGCGCCTCCCGAGGCGGGCGCAGATCGCGACCATCCTGACGCTGTTCGTCGCCGGCGGGGCGTTGCTGTTTTTTTCCGCCCATCCTTTCCTGGAGAGCATGCTGCACTATGCCGTCTACCTCGGCGTCTCGGAGTACCTGTTCATCCAGTGGGTGGCGCCGTTCCTCTCCGAGTTTCCGGAGAAGCTCAGCGCCATGTACTGGGCGCGACAGAAGGGCAAGGCATCGATGGCGCTGATGAACATGGTCTCGGCGAACATCAACCAGTGGACGATGCTTGCCGCCATGATCCCGGTGGTCTACAGCTTCAGTCTCGGTCACGTCGCTTTCGTGCCGTTCGACGACTACCAGCGCAAGGAGATTCTCCTCACCGTGGCGCAGTCGATGCTCGGGATGCTGCTGCTGTCGAACATGTCGTTCCACATCGTCGAGGCGTCCGGCATCTTCGTGCTGTGGGGGGCGCAGTTCGTGCGCCCCGGCCTGCACACCCCGGTGACGCTGATCTATTTCGCCTGGTCGGCGTACGAGCTGTTCATGATCCTGTTCGTGCGCCGGCGCGTCGCCGCCATCGATCGATTGATCGAGCTGTGGCGGGGGTCTGGCCGCAGCCCCGGGCACGCCGCCAACGGCTGATCTCTCTTCGTTGCCGGGATCTCCCCCGGCCCTGGCCGCCTTCAGCGTCTCCGCTTCGCCGCGGCTTCCCGCCGGGATATTCTCTACGGTCACCTTGGGGGTGCGATGCGGCGGATGACGAGGCGGTGGATGATCGCGGCGGCGCTCGTGGCGCTCGTCGCGCTCCTGGCACTGCTCGCCCGTCCCACGGCGCAGCAGGCGCTGGCCGATCGCGCCGGCCGTGAGGTGGAGTCGCGCGCCTCGGTCGGACTGCTGGCCCCGGTCCGGGCGGGGCACG
>JAYUCR010000382.1:0-3535 GCA_043740165.1 Acidobacteriota bacterium
CCCGGTCACTCTCTCGCCGCAGAGTCCGGTCCACCCTCAGGCTCCGGAAGCGGCGACACCGCCTGCCGCGCCGACGCTCACCGGAGAGGCGGGCGACAAAGGTGCGGACGACGCCTCGCAAGGGAAACCGGCGCCGGAGATGGAGTCGCCCGCTGAATACACCTGCCCCATGCACCCGCAGGTGAGTGCCCCGAAACCGGGGGCCTGCCCGATCTGCGGGATGACGCTCGTGGAGAAGACGACGCCGCGACCCCCGGGGAGTGACGCGCCATGAAGCGGGCGGTCGGCGCAGCGCTCCTGGCGCTCGGTCTGCCGGGGTGCGTGAGCGTGGATCCCAAGCCGGCCTTCGACGACGTCCGGGGAAAGGTGGCCGGTCGCAGCGGGAAGGAGGCGATGTGGATCCGCTCCGCGGAGGACGCGGACGAGGTCGCCCGATCGGTCAAGGCGCTGCTCAATGGAGAGCTCAGCGCCGACGCCGCCGCGCAAGTGGCTCTGATCAACAACCGGTCGCTCCAGGCCACGCTCCAGGACGTCGGCATCTCGCAGGCCGATCTCGCCCAGGCGAGCCGCGTCTCGAACCCGGACCTCCATACCTTCGTCCGCTTTCCCGACCGCGCGCCGAACGGCACCAACGTCGAGCTGTCCATCTTCCAGGATTTCCTCGATCTGCTGGTCCAGCCTCTGCGCAAGAAGGTGGGCGCCGCCCAGCTCGAACAGACCAAGCTCCAGGTCGGGAACGAGATGTTCCGTCTCCTTGCGGAGACCAAGACCGCGTACCTCACGCTGGTCGCGCGGCAGCAGCTCGTCGAACGGCTCGTGATGATCCGCGATCTCAACGGGGCGGCCGCCGAGCTGGCCCGCCGGCAGCACGAAGCCGGGAACCTGAACGACCTCGAGCTGCTCAATCACGAGGCCGCCTACAGCCAGGCGAGGGCCGAAGTTGCCATCACGCAGGCGGAGACGCGCCGCGACCGGGAGCGGTTGAACCGCCTTATGGGAGTGTGGGGCGCGGACACAGCCTGGAAGGCCGCTTCGCGTCTCCCCGAGATCCCGGAGCCCGAGATCCCCCTGGAACGGCTCGAGTCCCTGGCGGTCGAGCAGCGGCTCGACATCGACGCGGGGCGCTGGGGCGTCGATCTCGTGGGACGCGCGCTCGCCCTGCGCCAGAAAACCCGCTACTTCCCGATCGGGATCCAGTTCGGGGTTCAGCACGAGAAGGGCACCGACGGCCAGCGGGTCACCGGCCCATCGCTCGAGCTGCAGCTCCCGATCTTCGACACCGGCAAGGCGTCCATCGCCCGCCTCGAGGCGGAATACCAGCGGGCCCAGCGGCAACTCGAGGCCCTGGCCATCAACGCCCGTTCCGAGGTGCGGGAGGCGCGCGACGCGATGAACGCCGCGCGCGATCTTGCGAGTTACTATCGCTCTGTCCTGCTGCCTCAGCGGGTGGAGATTCTCGATCAGACCCAGCGTCACTACAACATGATGTTCAAAGGCGCCTATGACGTTTTCATGGCGAAGCAGGCCGAGGTCATCGCCGAGAAGGGCTACGTCGAGGCCTGGAGAGACTACTGGCTGGCCCGCACCGAGCTGGAGCGCGCCATCGGCGGACGGCTCCCCGGATCGGCGCCGACCGGCGGCGGGTCCGGACAGCGGGACGAGGGAGGCAGGAACCGATGATCTCGAGGCGCAACTGGCTCTCGACGACGGCCTTCCTCGCGGGCGGGGCCGCTCTACTGGACCGGTTGGGGCTCGCCAACCAGGCTCTCACCGACACGGCGCAGGCCGACCCCCACGCGGGACACGAGACCGCGCGCGGCCCTGAGGCCGCCCCTGGGCGCCGACGGCAGCCCTACAGGCCCGTGGTGACGCCCGATGGGTCCACTCTCCCCTACGTCATGAACGGCGGCCGCAAGGAATTCCACCTTATCGCCGAGCCGGTCAAGCGCGAGTTCGCCCCAGGGATGGTGGTGAACGCCTGGGGCTACAACGGGCAGACGCCCGGTCCGACGATCGAGGCGGTCGAGGGCGATCGCGTGCGGATTCTTGTCACCAACAAGCTGCCGGAGCCCACGAGCGTTCACTGGCACGGGATCTTCCTGCCGGCGGGCATGGACGGCGTCGGCGGGCTGAACCAGCCGCAGATCCAGCCGGGCGAGACCTACGCGTACGAGTTCACGCTGCGCCAGCATGGCACCCAGATGTACCACCCGCACGCGGACGAGATGGTGCAGATGGCCATGGGGATGATGGGCTTCTTCGTCATCCATCCCCGTGAGCCGGACCGTCAGGTGGATCGCGACTTCTGCATCTTCCCGCACATGTGGTTCATCGATCCCGGTACGATGACGCCGAACACGGCGGTCATGCTGGACTTCAACATTTTCACCTTCAACAGCCGCGCTTTCCCCGGTACGGCGAGTCTCGTCTGTCGCCGGGGCGACCGCGTCCGGCTCCGCTTCGGCAACGTCAACATGACCGACCACCCGATCCACATCCACGGGCACCGTTTCTGGGTGGTGGAGACGGACGGCGGGCAGATCCCGCGCTCCGCGTGGTGGCCGGAGACCACCCTCAACATCATGCCGGGCACAACGCGGGCCGTCGAGTTCACGGCCGAGTACCCCGGGGACTGGGCGCTGCATTGCCACAAGCCCCACCACACCATGAACGCCATGGGGCACGAAGTCCCGAACCTGATCGGCGTCAGCCAACGCGGCGTGGAAGAGAAGATCGGCGCCCTCGTGCCGGGGTACATGGCGATGGGAGAGACCGGGATGGCCGAGCATGCCAGGCACGCCGAACACATGCCGGGCCTGCCCAATACGCTTCCCATGATGACCGGCACCGGACCTTTCGGCCCGATCGAGATGGGCGGCATGTTCACCGTGGTAAAAATCCGGGAGGGACTCAAGACCTACGACGACCCCGGGTGGTATGACTACCCGACAGGGACTGTCGCCTACAAGGTCGCGGCTCCATCGGCGGATGAAGACATCAAGACGCCCGCGCACGAACACCCCGGCGGGCACGGAGGATAGGCAATGCGATCGGTTCTCGTAGCTCTCGCGATCCTGGTCGTCCTCATGGGAGCCGTCGGAGCGATCGTTTTCGCGCCGATGCTTCTCACGGGCGTGAACGCCCGCGACGAGCCGACGACTTTCGAGTCGTGGCTCGCGCGCTGCATGCGACACATGGCGACACCGAGGTCCTTCCGTGACCTTCGCAATCCCCTGCCGGCGACGCCGGAGGCGCTCGCACGGGCGCGCGCGCACTTCGCCGACCACTGCGCTTCCTGTCACGGAAACGACGGCAAGGGCCAGACGGCGATCGGCCGCAATCTCTATCCGAAGGCTCCGGACATGACGCTCGCCGGCACGGTCGACCTTTCGGACGGCGAGCTGTTCTCAATCATCGAGAACGGCGTGCGGCTGACGGGGATGCCGGCCTGGGGCGTCCCCGGGCCCGAGGACGACGCCCATTCGTGGGAGTTGGTCCACTTCATCCGGCACCTCCCGCGGATCACGGCGGATGA
>JAYUCR010000383.1:0-3520 GCA_043740165.1 Acidobacteriota bacterium
CCGGCGATTCGCGAGGCCACGACCTCCACGGTCCACTCGGTGACGCTCTCCAACGGCCGGGTGCTGGAGTTCCACAACTCCGATGGACTGGTGAGCAACAAGACCTGGAACATCGGGCTGTCAAAGACCGGCTACATCAACGAGGCCGGGCGGTGCCTGGTGCTGCAGGCGGAGATCGCGGCGCGGCAGATCGTCATCGTGCTCCTCGACTCCTGGGGTAAGTACACGCGCCTCGGGGACGCCAATCGGATCCGCGCGTGGATGGAGGCCACCCTGCCTCCTCCGGCGTAGCGGACCACCGCGCTTCACTTCTGCTTGGGCGGCGGCTTGAACGCGTCCTCGACCTGCTTCGCGATGTCCTTGTAGTTCTTGTCGAGCAGCTTGGCCTCATCCTTCGTCAGGATCCGGAAAGGGACGCGAATCAGGCTGTTGGCGAACTTCACGTTCAGCCAGTGCTGGCCGTACGTGATCCCGCCCGGCACCTGGAAGTAGAGCCGCCCGCGGCAGGCCTGGTGGTCGGTGAACTCGACCTGGTCCCACGCCCTCGAGCGATCGTCGACGTCGCTGAAGAACCCGATACGACAGGCGTTGGTCGCGTTCGGCGGAAAGTAGTTGATATTGTCGCTCTGCACCTTCGCCCGGTTCTGCAGGGCGCCGAGATTCGCCGCCCGGTACTCGGCGACGGTCGGCAGGGGGATCGTCTTGCCGTCGGGGGTCTCGAGGGACAGCGCGTCGCGCATCATGATGTAGTCGGGCACGTTGTCGCGCAGAGAGAAGCCGACCTCGAGCAAGATCCACGGCTCGCCGAACGACAGGTTCGCGACCTTGTAACCGAGGATGGCGTAGCCCTCGTTGTTGTACGCCGCGCGGATGTACCGCCCCTCCATCGTCATGATCTGCGGCACCCCGGGTTCCGGGATCTTCACCTTCAGGGGCTCCTGCGCGGCCGCGCCCCCGGCGCCGAGGAGGCCGACGCACAGCAGCCCGGCAACCGCCGCCCACACCAGAACGTTCCGCTTGTCTCTCAAGGGATCCTGCCTTTCATTGCGAATCATGCCCGGCGTTGGCCAAAGCCACATTCGCATTCTAGGTCCGGTGAGGGCGATTCCGTCAACTTCCCTGCTGCTGACAAGGCTGCCCGCCGATCGGCGTGTGCGTCACATCGGGGCAAGGCGAAGCCCACCATGACCGATCTCCGCCGGGCTTACGACCTGTTGATGATGAAAGTGCTGTCCCTGCTGCAGGACGGGGACCGGAAGCTCGCGTCCGCCATCGTGTCGTCGCGCGAGGCGATCTGGGGCCTGCTCGCGGATCGGAACAAGTTCGCGGCCTTCCGCGGCTGAACAGGGGAGAGCCGATGAACCGATTCAGCGTGGTATTGGCCCGGACGCTGTTCGTGGTGATCTGCTTTGCCGTGCCGTTGCTGGCCGAGAGCGACTACGCCGCGACGTGTAAAGACAAGAACAAGTATCACGTCTTCCTGAACGCCGCCGGCCGGGTGGTGGTCGAGAAGCGTCAGGACTAATGCGACCCCATGGGCGCGGACGAAGAGGGTAGCGAGCGGAGCCTGTCGACGGGACCATGCTGTGACACGGGCCGGGGTTCGAGCAGCCGATCACCCTGGACCTGCCGGTGGACGTCGAGGAAGGTGCCGGGATTGGTCAGCGCGCGCAGCGCCAGCGGCGCTTTGGCGAGGCGTCGAATCAGCCAGGGCGACCGAGCCATCATCCGGAAGACCTGCCCCTGGGCGTCGAGGCTGTAGCGGACCTGGTTCGCCGCGCGGAACACTCGCGCCACCTGCTCATAGAACTCGCGCACGTCCAGGCGGGTCGGCGTCAGGGCGGTGAAAAGCGAGAACGCGGGGTGCGAGACGGCGCTCCTGTCGGCCAGCTCGGGAGACTCCCGCAGTGATTCCGTGTAGAGATCGGTGCCCGGGAGCGGCGTCGCGATGGTGAAGTTGGACGTCCGTATCCAGCGCCGATGGGCCTTCAGGAACCGGACCATCTCGTCGAAGTAGGCGCGCGTCGCGTCGCACGGGATGACGAACTGGGCGGTCACGATGGCGCCGGTCTCCGCGGCGCGACGGATCGCCTCGATATTCTTGTCGACCGTGTTCCTCTTGCTGAAGTTCCTGAGCTGCTCGTCGGTCACCGCCTCGACGCCGAAGAGGATTCGCTTCAGCCCGCCGCGCCGGATCCATTCCCTGAAGCGATCTTCCTCGCGCAGATAGAGGTCGGTGCGGGTTTCGACCGTCAGCCAGAAATCGGGACGGCGCCGGAGGAAGTCGTTGGCCATCCATGCCAGCAGCGGGTCGTAGAGCTCCCGGATCTGTGGCTCGCTGGCCTGCATCCAGATGTCGTCCGCGAAAAAGAAAGCACGGACGAAGGCGGGCAGGGAGCCGAAGTCGTGCTGGATGTTCGCGAGGGATGCGAGTGAGACTTTACGCCCGTGCGTCTTCCAGACGGTGCAGAAGGTGCAGTCGTAGGGGCAGCCCTCGCTCGTCTGCCCCATCCCGGTCGGCCGAAACCCCTGGAAGTACTCGCGCCAGTACCGTTTCGGGAGCAGTTTCCAGGGATTGGGCCGCAGGCTCGCCAGGGGTAAAGCGGCGGGCCCGTTGTCGAGGACCCAGCGCCCGTCCTCGCGGTGGAAGAAGCCGGGGAACCGCGCCGGAGTCCGCCCCGCCTCGCGGACCTCGACGGCCAGTGCCGCGAAGGAAGCGTCTCCGCTCCGGTGGCAGATCAGATCCGCCGCCGAGTCCCAGAACGACCCGGGGTCTTCCGAGGGAGCGGTCCCTCCGAACACGATCGTCGTCGCGGGCGAGAGACTGCGGATGGCGGCGGCCACCCCGATGGCTTCGTCCCCGTTCGATGTGAAGGTGAGGGAGATGCCCACGAGGGCGGGCGGATCCCGCCGGACCCGGTCGAGCAGTCGCTCCCTCTCTCCCGCGATCCGGAGATCCGCGATCTCCACGTTCTCTCCCGGCGGGAGCTGCCCGGCGAGCCGCACCTGGGGGAGGGGCGGGTAGTTCGCGATGTTCGGGAGGCTGAAACGGCGGGCCACCGGATTGATGTCAGGCTCGATCAGGATGATTCCGCGCCGCGGAGCGGTGATCATAAGTGCCGCAGATTTTATCCCCGCTTCCGGACACGGTCTGGCCGACGGAAGGCCCAGGGGCCGGGCCCTGGCGGGGGCATCCCGGGGGGGGAGCCGCACAGGGAATCGCGGTTCGGCTTGAAAGTGCGGACCCGGTCGCACTTATGAGGATGGCCGGCCCCCGAGACGATCCGTCCCCATCTCCGGAGGCGTTCGGTTTGTCAGGCCGTCCCCGACAAGCGATTCAGGCGTGCTCGGATAGACGCATTGTGCGCACGGGCGCGGGAGGGAATCCGTTCTGGTCAGGGGGCGGATGACCGCCGAATCCGGCATCTCCTGAGTATCCCTCACACGGCGACCCCGAAGAGAATGCATCACATGACGCTGGCCGAGTCGTACAGGCTGGTCAAAGGATCGATCGTCGCCT
>JAYUCR010000384.1:0-8541 GCA_043740165.1 Acidobacteriota bacterium
TCCTGAAGCCGGGGGAGTGGAGCCCCTTTCTCGCGGTGCCCATACCGGTCAATCCGCTGGTGAACGCGGTGGCGCCGCTCAAGGGGATGGTGCGGTTCAAGCTCCTGGCGCTCGACCCCGAGCTCAAGCTCTACATGAGCCCGCTCAACTTCCATCCCGACTGCCAGCCGGTTCCATTCACCGCCCCGACGTCTTTGGCGCGCGACCTGGTGCGCGAGTTCGGGCTCTTCAAGACCCTCGGCTGGCCGATCGACACCTGGTCGCTGCCGACTGGACTGACCGACGAGCGCCATTTCCTCGAGGACATGACGATGACCGTCGACACGCAGGTGGCGATGATGAAGAGCGCCCTCGATCACCACGCCGCCCGCGTCTACCTTCAGGTGTTCGATTTCACCGATCGGATCGGCCACATGCTGTGGCGGCTGCACGACCCGGGACACCCGCTCTACGACGCCGATCTGGCGGCCCGCTATGCCGGTGAGATCCCCAAGGCGTACGAGCGGATGGACAACATCGTCGGCGAGGCGCTGCAGCGGATCGGGCCGACGACGGCGCTCATCGTCTGCTCCGATCACGGCTTCGCCTCCTTCCGCCGCGGGGTGAACTACAACACCTGGCTGGTGAAGAACGGGTTCATGACGCTGCGCGAGCCGGCCACGGGGGGAAAGACCCTCGAGGACCTGTTCGACCGCGGCGAGATGGGGAGTTTCTTCAAATTCGTGGACTGGTCGCGCACCAAGGCCTACGCCATGGGGCTGGGCAATATCTACATCAATCTGCTCGGCCGCGAGCCGAAGGGGAGCGTGGCGCCGGGGCGCGAGTACGAGGAGGTGCGCGAGGGGATCGTGCGCGGCCTCGAGGGACTGGTCGATGAGACCACCGGCGAGAAGCCGGTCCTCAAGGTCTACCGGCGGGAAGAGATCTATTCCGGCTTCGACCCGAGAATCGTTCCCGACCTCCGCCCGGCCAACGCCGATCATTACCGGGTCGGCTGGCAGACGGCGCTCGGAGAGGTGCCGAAGGAAATCTTCGAGGACAACATGAAGGCGTGGAGCGGGGATCACTGTTCCAATGATCCAACGGTTGTGCACGGTGTCCTGTTCGCCAACATGAAGCTTCCCGTCCGCGACCCGTTCATCGGGGACATCTATCCCACGGTGCTCGAGCTTCTCGGCGTGGCGGCCGTCTCCGGCCTCGACGGCAAGAGCCTGCTCCACTGAGAAGCCGGATCGGGTCATGGCTCCGTCCGGCGTCGATTCCCGGGTGTTTGCTCCTGGCGGGCGCGATGCTCGTGCCCGTCGGATCGCCCGGGAGAGCGGCGGCGGCACCGGCGGCGGAGCCCGCGGAGCAGGGAGCGCCGCAGGGCGAGCCCCCCCAGGAAGAAGCCGATCGCCTGCAGGCGATCCGGGAGGAGATCGAGGCCCTGCGAGCCCGGCTCCTGCGCGGCGAATCGGAGGCCGGAACGCTTCTCGATACCCTGGACGGGCTCGACCTCAAGCTGGCGCTGCTGCGCCGGGAGTCCACGTTGATCGAAGCGGAGATCGCCGTGACGCGCCGGGCCTCCGAGCGGGCCCGCGTTCAGGCAGAATCGGCGCGCGCACGCGTGGCCGCGGCGGAGCGCGATCTGCGCCGGTACCTGGTGGAGCTGTATAAGACCGGTCCGGCACGCGACCTGCGCCTGGTCTTCGCCTCCTCCTCGCCGGCCCATCTCGCCACCGCCGCCAGGGCCGCCGAGATCCTGACGCGGGACGAAGGCCGGCGGGTGGGAACGCTGCGCAACGAGCGGGCCCGGCTCGACGCCGCGGCGATCGAGCTGGAGGGGACGCGGGCGCGGCAGGAGGCTCTGGCGGCGGATCTGCAGCGTCGCCAGGACGACCTTCGCTCGACGCGATCCAGCCAGAACGCGCTTCTCGACAACATCAAGGCTCAGCAGGCCCGGGGGGAGGAGGCGCTCATGGCGCTGGTCCAGGCGGAGCGCGACCTGCAGTCGCTGCTGGGGACCCTGGAGACCCCCCCGGGCGGCAAGGTGGCCTCCTACGGACTGCCGCGCCTGCGCGGCCTCCTGAACTGGCCGGCCGCCGGCCCGGTCGCCATTCCGTTCGGCAACGTGCGCCATCCGCGGTTCGGAACCCAGGTTCCCCACCCCGGGATCGATATCGCCTGCGACCCCGGCGAACCGGTGCACGCCCTGTTCGACGGCCGGGTCGTCTTCAGCTCCTGGTTCAAGGGATACGGCCAGATGATTGTCATCGACCACGGGGATGAGTATCTTTCCATCTACGCGCAGCTCGGCGAGCGTCTGGTGGAGGCGGGCCAGGAGGTCCGGCGCGATGAGCCGATCGCGCGCTCGGGGGATCAGGGAACCTTCGGGATTACGGGGTTGTATCTGGAAGTGAGGCACGGCGGGCAGGCGGAGGATCCGCTGCTGTGGCTGCGACGGAACACGGGCCGCGCGACCGCCCGGGAGGAGAAGCGACGATGAGGATCTCAGTGGATCGGAAAGTTCTTCTGGCGGTGTCGGCGGTGGCCATCGGCGTGACGTTGACCGGCGGCCTCCTCGGGAGCGTCGTCGCGGTGGAAGGCACCTACGACTACCTCAAGGTATTCAACGAGGTCCTCTATCTCGCCGTCAACAACTACGTGGAGCCGGTGCAGATCGACTCGCTCATGCACGGAGCCTATCGCGGCCTCCTGGAGTCGCTCGACCCGGCCAATGAATACCTGAGCCAGGAGTCCTATCAGCTGGCCTCGAAGGGGACCGAAGCCGGACCCGCCGACGTCGGGCTGAACCTGTCGAAGCGCCGCGGCTATGTCGTGGTGGTTTCGACGCTCCCCGGCGGCCCTGCCGCCGCCGCGGGCATGAAGACCGGAGACATTCTCCTGACCATCAATGGTCATCCCTCGCGGATCATGGGGGCGTGGGAGGCGGCGCAGGCGCTGCGCGGCAAGCAGGGGACCAAGGTGAGTCTCAACTACAACCCGGCGGACGGCGGCGATCGGAAGACCGTGACCCTCGATCGCCGGGTCCTGGCCGTGCCGACCCCGAGCGGCAGTTTTCTGGCGCCGGATGTCGGTGTCGTGCGGGTCGCCGGCATCCATGATGGGGATGCGAAGCGGCTCGACCAGTCCATTGCCTCTCTCAAGTCACAGGGCATGAAGCGGCTCCTGATCGACCTGCGAGGCTGCGCCTCCGATTCGCTCGCCGAGCCGATCGGCATGGCGAGCCTGTTCATCGATCAGGGTGTCGTGGTGACGGTGAACGATCGCTCCGCCGGCGATAAAGCTTATCGGGCGGACGGGCGACGTCTCGCCTGGGACGGCCCCCTCGCGCTCCTGGTCGACGAGGGGACGAGTCGAGGGTGCGAGCTCCTCACGGCCGCGTTGCGCGATGGCGCGGGCGCCAGCATTCTGGGACAGCGGACCTGGGGCACCGGCACGGTCAAGGCGCTTCTTCCGCTGCGCAACGGTGACGGTGTCTTCCTCGCGGTCGGGACAATGCTGTCGCCGGCCGGCAAGGACTGGAACGGCAAGGGACTCGATCCCGATCTGATCATCGTCGGGGCGCTCGGCGAGGAGGGGGACCCCCAGCGCCAGAAGGCCGTCGATTACGTCCGCGGCCTGTCGGCGCCAGCCAGCCGCAAGGCGGCTTGAGCCGAGGGTCGGGTCGGCTCTCCGGCATCCGGCTCATCCTGCTCCTGGGGGGCCTGCTGGTCCTGGCCCTCGTCATCCTTCACTTCCTCAACCAGCGCGCAGCGAGGCAGGGGGCTCCACACGGCCGCCACCCCCCGGCGCGCCGCGCATCCCCACCCCCGACCATCCCCGAAGTCCGCGTCGCCATCGTCATCGACGACGTCGGGTTTCAGGAGGAACCGACGCTCGGGTTCGCCCGCCTCGGCCTGCCAATCACTTTTGCCGTTCTTCCGCACCAGCGCTACTCCGCCGGCCTCGCCCGGCGGCTGCGCTCCATGGGGCACGAGGTGATCCTGCACCTGCCAATGGAGCCCCTGGGCTACCCGGCCCGCGATCCCGGCGTCGGGTCGGTGCGCGAGGGGATGTCGGCGACGGAAATCGCGTCGGTGGTCGGAGCGGACCTTCTGGAGGTCCCGGGTGCCATCGGCCTCAACAACCACATGGGCTCGCGCGCCACCGCCGATCCGGAGCTGATGCGGGCCGTCCTCCAGGTGTGTGGCGAGCGCGGGCTCTACTTTCTGGACAGCCGGACGACCCCCGAGACCGTGGCCTACCACCTGGCGCTCCGGATGGGCGTCCGGGCGGCCAAGAGAGACGTCTTTCTGGACGATCGGAGGGAGCGCACCTATATTGAGGGCCAGGTCAGAAGTCTGCTTGCGAAGGCGCGCCTGGAGGGGTCGGCCGTGGCCATTGGGCACCCGGATGCGATCACGCTGGACGCCCTGCGCCGGTCAGCCGACCTTTTGAGCGGAGCCGGAGTGCGCGTGGTGCCGGCCTCCGCCCTGGCCACAGGGGACGAGCAGGGAGTGAAGCGATGAGCCTTCCCCCCGGGATGGGGCGCTACGAGATCCTCGAGGAGGTGGGCCGTGGCTCGATGGGCGTCGTCTACAAGGCGCGCGATCCCCGCATCGGCCGCATCGTCGCGCTGAAGTGCGTCGCCTTCTCATTCCCGCTGGCGCCAGGCGAAGAGGAAGATTTCCTCCGCCGCTTCTACCACGAGGCGCAGATCGCCGGCCGCCTCAACCACCCTGGCATCGTCACCATCTACGACGTGGGCGAGAAAGGGGCCGAAGGGTCGGCGTTCATCGCCATGGAATTCGTCACCGGGACGAACCTGCACGACCTGACCGCGTCGGGAGGTCGGCTCCCATTGCCTCAGTTGGGCGACCTGGCCCGTCAGGCGGCCGAGGCGCTCGACTACGCCCACGAGAACGGTGTCGTGCACCGCGACATCAAGCCGGGAAACCTGGTGATGACCGCGGGCGGGCAGCTGAAGATCTTCGATTTCGGCATCGCCCGCATGGCGAAGGGGAACATCACACGGCCGGGGCAGCTTCTTGGAACCCCCAACTACATGGCGCCGGAACAGGTCACGGGCGGGCCGGTCGACGGCCGCGCCGATCAATTCGCGCTGGCGGTCACCCTGTATCATCTCCTGACGGGGGAACGTCCCTTCGTGGGGGAGAGCATCACCGCCATCTCGTACCAGGTGGTGAATGTCTCGCCGCCGCCCCCCTCGCGCCTGAACCCCAGCCTTCCTGCCGCGCTCGATCAGATTCTGGGCCGGGCGCTCGCCAAGTCCCCGTCGGAGCGGTACCCGCGCTGCGCCGATTTCGCCGTCGAGTTCGGAGCCGCCATCCAGACCTGGACGGAGGTCGCGAACCGGTCGGTCCCCCGCACGCTGGTCACCGGGACGGGCGCCCGAGGCTCGACCGCCACCGGCATGCCCCTCGGAATTCCGATGCCGCGCTGGCTGACCGGGCGCGGGCCGGGAGCGCTGCTGGGCTGGTCGCTCTTTCTGGGTTGCCTCGCCCTGCTGGCGGCGGCGCCCTACCTCTACCGTGGCCTGACGCTTGACGACGCCGCTCCGATCGGACTGATCGTGCCCCGTTTCACCGGTTCGCCGGCGGCCTCGGCAGCTTCAATCACCGCGGACCCCTCCGCGCGCGTCCTGGATCCGACCGAGGTCGCCTCGCTCGCGCACCTGGTGCTGAGCCTGCAGCACCGCCTCTCCAGCGGCAGCGTGACGGTGCGGGTCGACGGGTCGGAGGTGGCGCGCGACGCTCTCAAGAGCTCCGGGGGGAAGAATCGCTGGGTTCGGGATCTGCCCCTGTTGCCGGGGGCCCGTCGCGTTGAAGTCCGCGTGGCCGGCGATCACGGCGGGGTCGACACCATCGAAGGGATCGATCTCACGATGCGGCCACGCGAACGCCGCGAGCTGTCGCTCTCGATCAACCCCCTGACTCATCGACTGCGCATCAAGCCCTCCGAGGGGAGCGAAGCGGGAGGGGCGCGATGAAAACCGTCCTTCGCCCCGCCGTGCTCTTCTTCCTCTGCGCCCAGCTCCCGCACGGCAGTTTTGCGGCCCCCGCCGTGGGCGACATGTCACGCCGGGCGCAGGCCTACGAGCTTTATGGCCAGGCGCAGCGGCTGATGTTCGAGAGCCGGGACGAGAAGGCCCTGGAGCTTCTGGAGGAGGCGGTGCAGCGCGATCCCCAGGCCGATCTGATTCTGGATGTCGCGCGCGCCAACGAAAGTCTCGGCAAGCTCGATCGTGCGACGGACCTCGCCCTCCAGGCGCTCGCGATGCGGCCGGGCTCGGTGGCCGCCTGCACGCTGCTCGGCGACATTCACCTCGGCCGCGCGCGGTCCGGCGAGCAGGTCGAAGAGAACATCAACGCCGCGGTGGCCGCCTACCAGGATGCGGTGAACGGGGATCCCGAGAGCGCCGATGCCACCAGGACCCTGGCGGAGCTGTACGCCAGTCTCGGGCGCTTCGACGAAGCCAAGACCCTCCTCGATCGGTTCGCGGCCTCGCGGGCGATCGGGCAGCCGATGACCCTGCTGCTGTCGCGTCTCTACCTGCGCACCGGGGAGCCCGGCAAGGCGGAGCCGCTCCTGGCGGCGATGGTAACCCAGCACCCCAGGAGCCTCGAAACCATCGACATGCTCGCGGGGCTGTACGAAGCGGACGAACGCTACGACGAGGCCATCGCTCTCTACGCTCCGTTGACGGGGCCGGAAAAGCCCGGCAGCGCGCTTCTCGATCGGCTGGGCCTCCTGCACCTCGAGGCGGGTCATGCGCCTCAGGCCGTCGATCTGCTCGAGCGGGCGCGGGCCCTCGATCCCGACAACGCCCGCGGGAACCTGGCGCTGGCGCAGGCTTACGAGCTCGCGGGAAACGCGAGCGCGGCCACGGCCTTGTGCGATCGCGTCCTCGCGGCCGACCCCTCGAACCTCGAGGCGCAGTTCCACCGCGCCCGGCTGCACCGGAAAGAGGGCGACTTCGATGCGGCGATCCGCGGCTTCGACGAGGTGGTCCGGCTGGGCCGGGAACGGGAACGCTTGAGCGACCGCGACACCGCGCTCCTCTCCCTGGCCTGCGCGCAGTCGGGGGTTCTGAATCTGGAGCTCCATGACTACGCCGCGGCCGAGGACGCGTTGAGCTGCGCCGTGGCGCTCGACGGCAGCGACCGGCAGGACCTCCTCGTGCTCATGGCGCGATCACGGCTGCTCGCGGGGCATCTCGAGGCGGCCCGGACGACAACCGAGCAGGCCCTGCAGCGGTTTCCCGAGAGCCTCGACCTGGCGGCGCTGCGCGGCGAAATCCTGCTGGCGCAGGGCGATCCGGGCGGCGCCCAGGAAACTCTGCGACGGATGGTGGCCGGGGCCGGCGGCTCGACCGACGCATACCTCGCCGCGAGCGACGCGCTGATGCGCCAGAAACACTATGCCGAGGCCGAGGCGCTGCTGCTGGAAGGGCTGCGGCGGACTCCCGATGACGATCGGCTGTTGTTCGCTCGCGGCGCCGCGATGGAGCGGCTGGGCCGCATCTCCCAGGCCGAAAAGATCCTTGGCCGTGCCGTGACGGTCAATCCGAAGAACGCCATGGCGCTCAACTATCTCGGGTTCATGCTGGCCGACACCGGCCACCGGCTGGCCGATTCCGTGGCGCTGGTGGAGCGCGCCCTGGCGATCGACCCGGACAACCCGGCTTACCTCGACAGCCTCGGATGGGCCCTGTTCAAAATGTCCCGATTCGAGGCCGCAGAGGAGAAGCTGCGCGCCGCATTGCGGTACGATCGCGCCGACCCTGAGATCCGGGAGCACCTCGGCGACCTCCTGAGCGCCACCGGCCGGGTCGAGGAGGCGATGCGCGAATGGCAGGCGGCGATGAAGTCCGGGCACGACGATCCGGAGCGCCTGCGGGCCAAGCTGGCCCGGGCGCAATCCGCGGCACGAGAGCAGCCGTAGCCGGAAATGTTCGCCGGTCCTGTCTGGGGGCCGTTCGCCCGATCCTGATCGCGCTGCTCATCCTGCCGTGCGCCTGCGCGGGGCGGGCCTCGATGCAGGAATGGAGCGGGGGCTCGGGCGCCCCATCGGGCTCGCGCGCCCTGTACCGCGTGGAGTCGCAGGGTCCCTCGGGGAGCAGCCGCTTCCGCATGGCGGCCGCGCTCTCCTCCCCGTATTTTGTCCGCCTGGAATTTTTTGGGCAGGTCGGGGGGGCGCGCTTGATCGTCGCGACCAACGGCCATCAGGTGACGATCCTGGATCCCGTTCACCGCACCTACCAGCAGGGTCCCGACACTCCGGACACCAGCGAGCGCCTTCTCGGCCTGGCTCTTGAAGGGCGGCGACTGTTCGCGCTCCTGAGCGGACTGCTTCCCTGCAGGCCCGCGGATCGCGGCAATGAGTGCGTCGACGGGGACCTCGAGCTCGACGGGATCGTGCTCGCCGAGGACGGTCGCCCGGCGCATGCGGTTCTGCGTTGGCGCACGGAAGGCTCGGTTCTCGCGGAGATCGATTACGGGTCGGGGGTGGAAGGATCCGGCGCCGGCTGGCCGGCCG
>JAYUCR010000385.1:0-3517 GCA_043740165.1 Acidobacteriota bacterium
GCGCCTGTGCTCCGGCGGTGGATCCGGAGGCGCTCCTGAACGATCTCGCGAGCACCGACGTCGAGGCGCGCCTGGAAGCGGGGCAGAAGGTCGACAAGATGATCGCCAGCGGAGATTATGAGGTCTTCGTCCGCGGCCTCAAGAGCGCGAGCCTGCTCAACCGCGCCCAGTCGATCGTACTTCTCGCCCGGGTCGATCGGCCGGAGGCCCGCAAAGCGCTCCGGCAGCTCCTGGCGGTCGACTCCAGGATGATGCTCCCGTTTAATCCGATCCGGATGAGGCCGGCGAGCGAATCGAGCGACAGCCGCATCCTGGTGGCCAATCTCATCCAGCGCCAGGGCGGCGACCAGGAGGCGATCAAGGTGCTGCTCGCCGGCGCCGGGGAGGCGGAAAGCGTCGAAGTCCTGACCGGAACCTGCTTCGCCATCGGCGCCCTCCGGGATCCGGCCGGCATCGGCTTCCTCGATCAGGCCACGCACCACGCGGATGTCGCGGTCGTCCGAGCGGCGGTGCAGGCGCTCGGTCAGTTCAAGGAGCCCGAAGCGGCCGCGTCGCTGGGGCGGCTCGTGACGCATCCGAACCTTCAAGTACGCACCGACCTGCTCACCGCGATCGGGGGCCGCGACGACCCCGCCAGCATCGATCTCGTGAAGCGTATGGGGCAGAGCGATCCGGCGCCCGATCTGCGCGTCGCGGCGTTCCAGTACCTGGCGAACTCCAAGAGCGACGACATCGTGCCCTACCTCATCGACCGCCTGAAGGACGCGTCGCCCGAGGCGCGCCCGGTGCTGACCAACATCCTCGCGCAGCTCACCAAACAGTCGCTCGGACCCCGCCCGGAGGCCTGGGAGCAGTGGTGGGCCCGCCACGGCACCGGCGCGCGCCCGGCCCGCTGACATGAGCCTGCCCTTTTACGAGGAGGTGGCGCGCCGCCTGCGCGACGGCCACGCGATCGCCGTGGCGACCATCATCGGCCGCCAGGGATCGGCCCCGCGCGAGTTCGGGGCCAAGATGATCATCGCGGCGGACGGCACGGCGCGCTTCACGATAGGCGGGGGTGCCTTCGAAGCCCTGGTGATCGAGGACGCCCGGGAGGCTCTCCGTCGGGGCGTCGGATTCGAAAAGGAATACCGCTTCACCGAGTCGGGAGACGCCGCGACCGGGATGGTCTGCGGCGGGTCGGTGCGCGTCCTGGTCGAGATCGTCACGCCGCCGCCGTCGCTCTTCATCTTCGGCGCCGGGCACGTCGGCCGCGCGCTGGCGCACGCCGCGCTGCCGCTCGGGTTCAAGCTGACGGTCGTGGACGATCGCCCGCGCGAGCTCGAAGGCCCGCCCTGGCCGGATCCGACACGACGCCTGCTCGTGGAGCATGATTTCTCCGCCGGGCTGCCGGAAATCCCCGCGGGATCCTACGTGGCCGTCGTCACCCGGTGCCATCGGACCGATCTGGCCGCGGTGCGGCATGCCGTCGGCCGCGGTGCGGCCTATGTCGGATTGATCGGCAGCCGCCGCAAGGTGGCGACCGTGGTGGCCCGGGCCGTCGGGATGGGGACGCCCGCCGCCGATCTCGAGGATCTGCGGGCGCCGATCGGACTGCCCCTCGGCGCCGAAACGCCGGAGGAGATCGCCGTGTCGATCGTCGCCGAGATGGTGGCGGTGCGGCGGCGCGGCGCGGCCGCGACGGCCCTGCGTGGCCTCACCCCGTTGTCGCGTGGGCGTGCCGCGGTCCGCGCGGCGGGGCGGCGCCATCACCTCGAGGGGGCGGGTCACTGATGACACCGGGCAGGAGACGGGGCGCCGGGCCGCTCGGAACGATCGTCGCGGTGGTCCATGCGATGCGGCCGCGCCAGTGGATCAAGAACATCATCGTCTTCGCCGCCCTGCTGTTCTCGCGCAAGCTCTTCGACCTCGAGGCGCTGTCGCACGCCGGTCTCGCGTTCCTGCTGTTCTGCGCCACCAGCGGAGCGGTCTACATCGTCAACGATCTGTTCGACGCCGAGCAGGATCGCCGGCACCCGACCAAGTCGCTGCGGCCAATCGCCTCGGGGGCGCTGGGGACGGTGCCGGCGCTGGTGGCCGTGGTCCTGCTCTTCACGGCGTCGATCATGGCCGGGTTCATCCTGTCGCCGCCGTTCGGGGCCGTGCTCCTGATCTATGCCGCCCTGAACCTTGTTTACTCGTTCTGGCTCAAGGAGGTGGTGATCATCGATGTCATGGTGATCGCGTCCGGCTTTGTGCTGCGGGCGGTGGGGGGAGGGCTGGTCCTGAACGTGGCCATCTCGACCTGGCTCATCATGTGCACCATTCTCCTGTCGCTTTTCCTCGCGTTCTGCAAGCGCCGGCAGGAGCTCGAGATGCTCGACCGGGCGCACGAGCACCGCTCCATCCTGCGCGAATACTCGGTGGAATTTCTCGACCAGATGATCGGTGTGGTCACGGCATCGACGGTGGTCGCCTACATGTTCTACACCGTCTCGCCGGAGGTGGAGCTGCGGCTGGGGACGCACTACCTCTATCTGACGGTGCCGTTCGTTCTCTACGGGATCTTCCGCTACCTGTACCTGGTCCACCAGCGCGGCGTCGGCGGCAACCCGACGCAGGTGCTGCTCGCCGATCGTCCGCTCCTGCTCGACGTCGCCCTCTGGGGGATCACCGTCATCACCCTGCTGTACGTGGCGCGCCCGGGCTGAGAGAGGAGGCACGAGCATGGCAGTGAAAGCGCGCGTCGCGGTCCTCAAGACCAGGCCCTCGACCGTCGTGCAGGACTACGGACGGCTGATGCAGCTGGCCGGGTGCCGCGCGGCGCTCGATCCCTCGATCTCGACGCTCCTGAAGCTCAACCTCTCCTGGACCAAGTACTACCCGGCCTGTTCGACGCAGCCCTGGCAGCTCGAAGGGGTGGTCGGAGCGCTCCTCGAATCGGGGTATGCGCGCGATCGGCTGCTGCCGGTGGAGAACAAGACGGTGGTGACCGATCCGTGGAAGGGCGCGGAGAACAACCGCTGGCTTCCGGTGCTCCGCTCGTTCGGCCTGTCGTTCACCGCCCTGACCGAGGTCCCCTGGACGGTGTACCGGTTCAAGTCGAAGCTGCTCCGGTTGAACGCGATCTTTCCGGAAGGGATCGAGATCCCGGCCATCTACCCCGGAAAGAACATCCTCCACCTGCCGACGGTCAAGACGCACGGCCACGCCACCACCACGGGCTCCATCAAGAACGCCTTCGGGGGCCTGCTCAAGGAGGTGCGGCACTATGCGCACAAGCACATGCACGAGGTGCTCGTGGATCTGATGCTCATGCAGCGCGAGCTGCATCCGGGGATCTTCACGGCGATGGACGGCACCGTCTGCGGCGACGGCGCCGGACCGCGCACCATGGTCCCGGTGATCGGCAACGTCATCCTGGCGGGCGCCGATTCGGTGGCGATCGACGCGGTGGCGGCGCGCCTGATGGGCTTCGATCCGATGTCGATCCCCTACCTGAGGATGTGCCACGATCGCGGGCTGGGGACGGCCGACC
>JAYUCR010000386.1:0-8531 GCA_043740165.1 Acidobacteriota bacterium
TCGAATGCCGAGGCGCGCGAGAACCTCGCCAAGGCCGACTACAACAAGTCGCTCGCCGAGCTGGAGCGCGTGAAGGGGACACTGCTCGAGCGCTTCAACATTGACGTCCAGTCGCCGGTGAAGGATAGGGGCCGCCGGGGCGGTATTCCTTCGGCCGACCTGTCCGATACCATCCGGGACCCGGGCCTGCGCGTCGCGGAGCGGACCGGCGAAGGGATCCACCTGCCGACCGACTTCACGTTCCAAAGCGGCCAGGCGGTGCCGGCCTCCGGGAGTCGTTGAAAGCCGGCCGGGCCCTCCTGCTGATCGCCCTGGCGTTTCCCCTCCCGGGCTGCGCCCGCGAGGCGCGTCCCAACATCCTGCTCATCGTCGTCGATACGGCGCGCGCCGATCGCTTTTCGACCAACGGCTACGCACGCGAGACCACTCCGGTCGCCGAGGCCCTGGGGCGCGACGGGGCGGTCTACCTCGACGCCAGCACGCCTTCGCCCTGGACCCTGCCGGCGCACGCCAGCCTGTTCACCGGGCTCTACCCGTCGTCGCACGGCGCCGAGTCGGGTCACCTGGTCCTCGACGCGGGCCTGCCGATCCTGGCGCGCGACCTGAAGGAGTCCGGTTATCGGACGCAGGCCTACATCGAGAACCCCTGGGTCGGGAAGGACTACAACTTTCATGTCGGCTTCGACACCTTCGACGAGGTCTGGCGCCACGTGCGCGGCACGGAGGGCGACATGGGGGCGGCCGCGGTGTCGGACAAGATCGAGCGCTGGCTGGCGTGGAGGGACGGCAACGCCGAGGCCAGGGCGCAGCCCTTCTTCATCTTCATCAACTATTTCGAGCCGCACCTGCCTTACAACGCGCCGGAGCCGGAGCGCGCGCGATTTCTCTCCCCGGGGGCCGATCGTGAGGCGGTCGATCGCCTGCGGCGATTCAAGAACCCCGGGGATGTGAAGCTGCTCCTCGGCCTCGTTTCGCTCACCGCCGCCGATATGGAGATCCTCTCGGCGCTGTACGACGGCGAGATCGCCTACGTCGATCGCCGCATCGGCGAGGTGATCGGCTCCCTGGCACGCCGCGGCCTCCTCGATGCCACCGTGGTCGTGGTGACCTCCGATCACGGCGAGATGCTGGGAGAGCACGGGCTCGTGGATCACAAGCTCAGCCTGTACGAGCCGGTGCTGCGCATCCCGCTCGTCCTGCGCTATCCGCCGGCCGTTCCCGCCGGGCAGCGGCTCGACGCCCCCGTGATGCTGCAGGATCTGCGGCCGACGCTGCTCGCCCTCGCGGGGGCGGGGGGCGCGGGGGCGGCGCGCGGCGCGGCGTGGCCCCCGGAGTCCAGGCTGCTTCCCGGGATCCGCGGCCTCGTGCCCGGCGCCGCCCGGGGCCTGGAGGCGGGCGATCCGGTGATCGCCGAATACGCCCGCCCGGTCGAGTTCCTGCAGGTGATGCGCAACCTGGCGCCCGATGTCGATCCCGCCCGCTGGGACGGCACCCTGGTGGCCTTCCGCGTCGGGGGGCGGAAGCTGATCTGGTCGTCGCTCGGTCGTTCGGAGCTCTACGATCTCCGGGCCGATCCCGATGAGAGGCTCGACCTCTTCCCGCAAGGAACCGCACCGGCCCGCCCCGACCCTTCCGCGATCGAGGCGTGGCTGCGGCGGGACGGCGTGTCGGCCCTGTTCCGTCGCGTTGACACCCCCCCTACGGGGGGTGCTAGCATTCCGCCTCCTGAATAGATCTACCAGCCTGAACTGGAGCGGTGGCGGGAAGTGATCGCGTACATCCCGATCGGGATCCAACTGCTGCTGGCGCTGATCCTGGCCGGGGTGATCCTCGGCCTGTCGACCTGGCTCGGCACCCCGCGCCACAGCCGGACCGACATGAGCCCGTATGAATGCGGCGTCGATCCCCTCGATGCCTCCGATAAGCCGATCACGGTCCGCTTCTACATGGTGGCGATGCTGTTCATCCTGTTCGACATCGAAGCCGCCTTCCTCTTTCCCTGGGCGACGGTGTTCCGCGACATGGGGATGCAGGGATTCGCCGGCATGGCCCTCTTTCTGGGCGTGCTGACCGTCGGCTACCTCTACTGCTGGCGCCGCGGCGCTCTCGACTGGGATTGATCGATGCCCGGCGGCCCCTACATCGAGCCCAACCCGCCGCGTGCGCTGGCCGAACGGATTCGGGAGACGCTGGCCTCGAGCCCCGTGGCGATCGAGGAGTTCCGCGGCGAGGTCACCGTCGTGCTGCCCGCCGATCGCCTGCTCGAGACCGCCCGCCAGCTCAAGGAGGACGCCGAAGGGGCGTTCGAGATGCTCTCCGCCGTCGTCGCGCTGCACTTCCTGGAGCGCGAGTTCGAGCACGAGGTGGTCTACCAGCTCTATTCGCTGTCGAAGAACCATCGCCTGCGGCTCAAGGTGCGGCTGCGGACCGGCGAGGACGTGCCGAGCCTGACGTCGATCTGGAAGGGGGCCGACTGGATGGAGCGCGAGCAGTACGACCTGGTCGGCGTGCGCTTCACCGGCCACCCCGATCTGCGCCGCATCATCATGCCGGAGGATTACCCCGATCACCCGCTGCGCAAGGACTTCGACGTGGAGGGCGGCCCCGTCTCGATCGACGTGAAGGGGGAACCGGCCTCGCCCGGATTCCGCGACATGGAGCACGCGTGAGCAAGCCCCCCGGCATGGGCGCCGAGCTGCCGGCGGGCGAGGACGCGCTCCACGGCCAGCAAGTCGTCCTGAACATGGGGCCGTCGCACCCGTCGACGCACGGTGTGCTCCGCCTGGTGGTGACGCTCGACGGCGAAACCGTCAAGGCGGTGCGCCCGTACGTCGGCTACCTGCACCGCGGGATGGAGAAGATTGCCGAGGGGATGACCTACACGCAGTTCATCCCCTACACCGACCGGCTCGATTACCTCGCCCCGCTGTCCAACAACGTCGCCTTCATCATGGCGGTGGAAAAGCTGATGGGGATCACGGTGCCGCCGCGCGCCCGGGTGATCCGGGTGATCTGCTGCGAGATGGCCCGCATTTCCGCGCACCTGCTCTGGCTCGGCACCGGGGCGCTCGATCTGGGTGCCGCGACCGTCTTTTTCCACACCTTTCGCGAGCGCGAAACGCTCTACAACCTGATCGAGTCGCTCACCGGCGGACGCCTCACCACCTCGTATCCGAGAGTCGGCGGGCTGGCGCGCGACCTGCCGGAAGGCTGGACCGGGCAGCTGCGCGCCTTCGTGAGCTCGTTCCCGAAAGCTCTGGACGAGCTCGACGCGCTCCTGACCGGGAACCAGATCTGGATGGATCGGACGCAGGAGGTCGGTGTCATCGGCGCCAAAGAGGCCATCGCGTTCGGGATGACCGGCCCCAACCTGAGAGCGTGCGGCGTGGCGTACGACGTGCGCCGTACCGAGCCCTACCTCGACTACGAAGAGTACGAATTCAACGTCCCCGTCGGGAAGAACGGCGACGCCTTCGACCGGTACCTGGTGCGCTTCGAGGAGATGCGCCAGAGCATCCGGATCCTCGACCAGGCGCTGAAGCGCCTGCCCGAAGGGCCGATCAACATCGACGACCCGAAAGTCGTCCTGCCGCCGAAGGATCACGTTCTGATGAAGATGGAGGAGCTGATCCAGCAGTTCATGCTGGTGACCGAGGGGTTCGCGGCCCCGTCGGGCGAGGTGTACCACGCCATCGAGGCTCCCAAGGGGGAGCTCGGCTTCTACATCCGCAGCGAGGGCGGCAAGTCGCCCTACCGGCTGCACATCCGGTCGCCGTCGTTCATCAGCCTGCAGGCGATCGAGACGATGGCGGTCGGCGGGCAGGTCTCCGACCTCATCGCCATCATCGCCAGCCTCGATCCGGTCATGGGGGAGGTCGATCGGTGAACCCGGCCGCGACGATCCCGGTCTCCCCCGGGACCGACGTGAAGATCGACGCTCTCCTGACCCGCTTCCCGCAGCGCGGATCGGCGCTGCTGCCGGCGCTCTACCTCATCCAGGAGGAGAAGGGCTGGGTCGCCGAGGAGTCGATGGTCTACGTGGCGGGCAAGCTCGGCGTGTCGCCGGCGTTCGTCGCCGGGGTGGTGTCGTTCTACACCATGTTCCACCGCCAGCCGGTGGGGCGGCACCACATCCAGGTCTGCCGCACGCTGTCGTGCATGATGCGCGGCGGGTACCAGGTGATGCAGCGCCTGCGCGACGCGCTCAAGGTCGACGCCGGCCAGGTGACCCCCGACGGCCGCTTCTCGTTCACCTTCGTCGAGTGTCTCGGGGCGTGCGACACCGCCCCCTGCGCGCAGGTCAACGACGAGGATGTGCCGCATCTCGACCCCTTGAAGGTCGACGCCCTTCTCGATCGGCTGCGGCGGGACTGACGCGATGGCCTACGAACCGCTCCTCCTGAGAAACGCCGGCCGCGACAACTCGCAGTCGATCGACGTCTATCTGGCGCACGGCGGCTACGAGGCACTGCGGCGCGTGCTGAAGGAGGTGTCCCCCGAGGCCCTGATGGAGGAGGTCAAGAGCGCCGGGCTGCGCGGGCGGGGCGGCGCCGGGTTCCCGACCGGGATGAAGTGGTCGTTCCTGCCGAAGAGCCGGGACAAGCCGCGCTACCTGTGCGTCAACGCCGACGAGAGCGAGCCGGGCACCTTCAAGGACCGTCTCCTGATCGAGCGCGATCCGCACCTGGTGCTCGAAGGGATCATCCTGTCGGCCTACGCCATCGACTGCCACGCCGCGTTCTTCTACATCCGCGGCGAGTTCCAGAAGGGGTACCGTACCTTCGAGAAGGCGATCGCCGAGGCCCGCGCGAAGGGATTCCTGGGGAAGAACATCCTCGGCAGCGGCTACGACCTCGAGGTGATCGTCTACCGCGGCGCGGGGGCCTACATCTGCGGCGAGGAGACGGCGCTCCTTGAGTCGCTCGAAGGGAAGCGCGGGCTGCCGCGCATCAAGCCGCCCTTTCCGGCCATCGTCGGACTCTACGGCTGCCCGACCATCATCAACAACGTCGAGACGCTCGCGAACGTGACGCTGATCGCCGAACGCGGCGCGGCCTGGTACGCCGGGATCGGCCGGCCGAAGAACACCGGGCCGAAGCTGTTCTGCATTTCGGGCCATGTGAAGCGGCCGGGGGTTTACGAGGCGCCTCTCGGCATCCCGCTCATGGAGCTGATCCACGAGCGCGCCGGAGGGATGCTGCACCCTGACCGGCCCCTCAAGGCGTGCGTCCCGGGCGGATCGTCAATGAAGATCCTGCCGGCGGCGCGCTGCGACGTCCTCCTCGACTTCGACTCGCTGGCGGCGGCCGGCACGATGCTCGGCTCGGCCGGCGGCATGGTGATGGACCGCAGCACCTGCATGGTGGGCGCGCTCCTGAACCTGGCCGAGTTCTACGAGCACGAATCGTGCGGCCAGTGCACACCGTGCCGCGAAGGGACCGGCTGGTTCACCAAGATTCTCAGACGGCTGGAGGGCGGCGAGGGCCGCACGGAAGATCCCGATCTGATGCTGGATGTGGCGCGGCGGGTGGAGGGGAACACCATCTGCCCGTTCGGCGAGGCGATCGCCTGGCCCGTGCAGTCGTACGTCACCGAGTTCCGATCCGAATTCGACGATCACGTCGCGCGGCAGGCCTGCCCCCTCGGGGCGGCGGCGCTGCGCCGTTAGCGAGGTCCCAGGCATGCCCGAGCCCAACGTTCCCGCCGGAGGCCCGGCGCCGACCGCGCCGCCGGCCCCCGAGCTGCCGCCGGCCGGTCCGGACGAGGTGGCGCTGCTGATCGACGGCCGTCCGGTCGTCGCCCGGAAGGGGACGACGGTTCTCGAGGCCGCGAAGGCGCTGGGCGTCGTCGTGCCGCACTACTGCTACCACCCCGGCCTGAGCATCGCCGGCAACTGCCGCATGTGCCTGGTCGAGATTGAGAAGATGCCGAAGCTGCAGATCGGCTGCGCCACCACGGTGGCGCAGGGGATGGTGGTGAAGACCACGACCCAGCGCGTCGCCACGACGCGGCAGGGGATCATGGAGTTCCTGCTCATCAATCACCCGCTCGACTGCCCGATCTGCGACCAGGCGGGCGAGTGCCGCCTCCAGGAGTACTCGGCGGAGTACGGCGCGAGCCGGAGCCGCTTCGTGGAGGAGAAGATCCATCACGACAAGCGCGAGCCGATCGGCGAACGGGTGACCTTTGACGGCGAGCGCTGCATCAAGTGCACGCGCTGCATCCGGTTCTGCGATGAGATCAGCAAGACGCACGAGCTGGGCCTGTTCGAGCGCGGCGGGCACGCCATCATCGGCGCGTTCCCGGGGCGGCCGCTCGACAATCCTTACTCCGGCAACACCGTCGACATCTGCCCGGTCGGGGCGCTGACCTGGAAGCCGTTCCGTTTCAAGGCGCGCGTCTGGTTCCTGAAGGACGTGGCGTCGGTCTGCGCCGGCTGCGCGCGCGGCTGCAGCGTCCATCTCGCCACCTACGACCATCGGATCCACCGCATGACCCCGCGGCACAACCCGGAGGTCAACGCCTGGTGGATGTGCGATGAAGGCCGCCAGTCGTTCGAGACGCTGTATGCGCGGCCGCGACTGGAACGCCCGATCGTGCGCGGCACCGGACCGCTCGGGGCCGGGCAGCCGGGCTCCGGCGATGCCGCCGGCGGCCCCCTCGATCGCGCCGCGGAGCTGCTGCGGGCCGCGGCATCGCGGTTCGGGGCCGACGCGCTCGCGGCGGTCGTGTCGGCGCGGCTGACGGTCGAGGATCTCTATCTCGCGAAAAAGGTGCTCGGCGAGCTCGCCGGCATTCCGCGGATCGTCGTGCCACCGCACGAACGGGGATCCGACGATGAGCTGCTCATCCGGAAGGACAAGACGCCGAATGCCCGCGGGGCGGCGCTCCTCGGTCTGGGCCTGCCCGACGCGGCGCGCGTCGCCGCCCTGATGGGGGACATCGCCTCCGGCAAGGTGCGCGCCCTGATCGTGGTCGGCGAGGATCTCCTGGGAGACGGCCTGCTCACCGACGCCGCGTTGCGCAGCCTCGAAGCGCTCGTCGTCCTCGACGCCTGGCGGAGCCGTACGGTCGAGGCGGCCCATGTCGCCCTGCCGCTGTGCGGCCATGGCGAGAGCGACGGGGTGCTGGTGAATTTCCAGGGGAGGGCGCAGCGGGCCCGCGTCGCGGTGCGGCCGCGCGGCGCCGCCGAGCCGGCGTGGCGGGTGCTGCGCGATCTCGGGCGTCGCTTCGGGTTGTCGGCGACCTATCCCTCTTCGGCAGCCGTGTTCGAGGAGGTGGCGGCGCAGGTGCCGGCGTTCGCCGGGCTGACCTACCGGGCCCTCGGCGAGCATGGCGCCATGACGCGGGGAGCCTGAGCATGGACGGGACGCTCGGCGTTCTCATCGAGGCGACGGCGAAGATCGCCATCATCCTGGTCGTTCTCCTGACCACGATCGCCTACCTGACTCTCGCCGAGCGCCGCGTGGCCGCCTGGATCCAGGATCGGAGCGGGCCGAACCGGGTCGGTCCGCTCGGCCTTCTCCAGCCGCTGGCCGACGGGATCAAGTTCATCTTCAAGGAGGCGATCCTGCCGCCGCACGTGCACCCGGCGCTCTATCTCCTGGCGCCGGTGCTGATCTTCGTGCCGGCGATGACCACCTTCTCGGTCATCCCGTTCGGCCCCTCGATCGAGCTGTTCGGGCGCACGATCCCGCTGCGCATCGCCGACGTCGACAGCGGCATCCTGGTGATCCTCGCCCTCTCCTCCCTCGGGGTCTACGGCGTGGCGCTGGCCGGCTGGTCGTCGAACAACAAGTACTCGCTCATGGGCGGCCTGCGCTCGTCGGCGCAGCTGATCTCCTACGAGCTGTCGATGGGGTTCGCCGTCGTCGGGGTGCTGATGTCGACCGGATCGCTGCGGCTGACCGACATCGTCGAGCACCAGGCGCGGCACGGCTGGAACATCCTGTGGCAGCTTCCGGGGTTCGTCATCTTCCTGATAGCGGCGTTCGCCGAGACGAACCGCCTGCCGTTCGATCTTCCCGAGGCCGAGAACGAGCTGGTGGGCGGGTACCACACCGAGTACTCCGGCATGCGCTTCTCGATGTTCTACATGGCCGAGTACTCCAACATGATCACCGCGTCGGCCCTGGCGGTGACGCTCTACTGCGGCGGATACCACGTGCCGGGCCTGGTCTACCTCAAGCTGGCGCCGAACGTGGCGGCGGTCGTGCAGGTGCTGGCCTTCATGGCCAAGGTCGGCTTCTTCCTTTTCCTGTACCTCTGGGTGCGCTGGACCCTGCCGCGCTTCCGCTACGATCAGCTGATGCGCCTCGGCTGGAAGGGGCTCCTGCCGCTGTCACTGGCGCACCTCATGTGGGTCGCGTTCGTCGTGCTGCAGGGGTGGGCGTAGCGATGCAGCTCCTGACCGGCCTGGTCATCGTGATCATGGCGACCGCCTTTCTCCGGGCCTTCGTGCCGGTGCGGCCGGCCTACGTGTTCGTGGCGGGCGGGATCGCGGCGCTGGTCCTGCTGGCCTTCTTCCCGGG
>JAYUCR010000387.1:0-21249 GCA_043740165.1 Acidobacteriota bacterium
GGGAGGTTGGCATCGTCCTCGGCCTGACCTGCCTGGCGGCGCTGCTGCGCTTTGTCCGGCTCGATGCTCAGTCGCTCTGGGTCGACGAGTATCTCTGGACGCTGACCGCTTCGCTCTCCTCCGTCGGGCGCATCATCCTGAAGTCCGACGGATATCCGCCGACGATCGCCCTCCTGTTTCGGGGCCTGAAGGCCATCGGCCTCGATTCCGACTGGTGGCTGCGCGCTCCGTCGGCCCTCGCCGGCACGCTCGCCGTGCCGGCCGCATGGCGCGTCGGGCGCCGCTTCCTCGACCGCCGGGGCGCCCTCGTGGCGGCAGGGCTTCTGGCGCTGCAGCCGATGGCGATCTGGTACTCGCAGGAAGCGGGGGCCTACGCCCTGGTCATGCTCGTGGCCCTCCTGGCCACGCTCTGCCTGTTGCGCATCCGCGAGGGGGGCGGCATCGGGGCGGCGGCCGCCTACGCGCTCTCCGCGGGCATCGGCTTCGGGTTGCACTACTACTTCATTTTCATCCTCATGGCGCAGGGGCTGTACGGGCTCTTCGCCGCCGTCACGACACCCGAACGGCGGCGCATCTGGATCGTGACCGGAGTTCTCGCCGCCCTCACGGTCGGCGCCTGGGCACCGCTGTTCCTCGGCGACGTGCGCGGCCAGGAGGAGCAGGATGCCGGCCGCACCTTTTCGATGCTGGCGATGCCGTACACGGCGCAGGCGTTCGCCGGCGGCTTCGCGATCGGCCCTTCCGTCCGCTCGATGCATTCGGCGGTGCGCGCCGGCACGACACCCTGGAGCGTCATCGCCGGGGATCTCATGCTGCCGGGGATCGCGATCCTCCTGGTGGCGGCGCTCTTCCTGCTGGCGTTCCCGCCCCGTTGGGACGCGCTCCGGGTGATGCTCGCCGGCCTCTGCCTGCTTCCGGCGCTCGGGCCGTGGTTCAACTCGATCCTCGGGGTCGGATACCGGCCGCGCTACGCACTGACGGCGGTGCCGTTCGCCCTCATCTGGTTCGCCGCCGGCCTCGCGACACCGCGCCGGGCGATCGTCCGGGTGCTCCTCGCCGCCCTGGTCGTCATCGAGGTGATCGGCCTCGCCAGGAGCGTCACCCCCGAGCATCGGCGCGAGGACAACCGCTCCGCCGCCGCCCTGATCGCGGCCGCCGGCGGCGGCGACGTGGTGCTCCTCGGGGAAGGGGCCGATCCGTTCGCGCGCTACGCGCAAGGGGTCGATCGGCTGGTGAACCTCGACCTCAAGAAGGTGGAGGATCCGACCCGCCTCGAGTCGGAGCTCACGCCGGTTCTGACCGGGCGGGGCGACCTCTGGCTCGTCCTGTCACGCCCCTGGACCGAGGACCCGGAGGGCCGGGTCGAGATGTTCCTGTCGCCCCGGCTGCCGCTCCGCGAGACGCGCGAGTTCGCCGGTGTGACGGTGAAACGGTTCAGCCGGGAACCCCATTGAGCGGCGATCTCCAGGAGCGCCGGGCGCGGCGGCTGCTCGCCGCCGTCGTCGTCGCCGGCGCGCTCCTGATCGGCTCGCGGCTGGGGAAGCAAAGCCTCTGGATGGACGAGGGCTTCACGGTGATCCCGGTGGTCGAAGCAGCCGGGGTGCCCGACCTGCTGGCGCGTGTCGCGGTCGAGGACACGCAGCCGCCGGCCTCGCATCTTCTTTTATATGCGCTCCGGCCGCTGCTCCCCGCGAAGGAGTGGGGGTGGCGGCTGCCCGCTCTTCTGGCCTTCGAGGTCGGGGTCCTCCTGCTCCATGCCACGGTGCGACGGCTCTGGGACCGGAAGACGGCGCTCCTGGCGGTCGTGCTGACGCAGTTCTCTCCGTTTCTCGCCTTCTACGCCATGGAGGCGCGCAACTACGGGCTCTGGTTCCTGGCGATGACGCTGGCCTGCTGGGCCCTCTGCGGCTGGTGTCAGGCGATCGCCGCCGGGGAAAACCGAGCCATCCTGTATGCCATCGTCTGGGGTGCCGCCAACGGACTGGGCCTGCTGACCCATCTGTTCCATCTCTTCGCGATGATCACCCAGATGGTGATCGTGATCGGGCTTTTGCGCCGGACTCCCCTGTCGCGCCCCCTCCTGCGGCGCGGCGCTGCGACCTTTCTTCTTGCCCAGACCCTGGCCGCGCTCCCTTTCCTGCAATGGTTCCTGCAGTCGGGGCTCTCGGTGCTGCGATCCGGAGTCGGCTGGCGGCGCGAGCCGGTCATCGAGAGCCTTCTCTACTATCCGTTCGCCATGACGTTCGGGTTTTCCCTCGGCCCCAACCTGCGCGAGCTGCACACCCTGGGGCTTGGAGGCCTCCTGCGCGGCCACCTGCTCTCCCTGGGAGCGGCGGCGATCGCTCTGGCCGGCGCGGCCTTCGCCGTCCTGGCGCTGTGGCGCGACGCGCGCCGCGAACCGGCCCTCCGCTGGCAATCGCTGGTTCTCGTCACCGCTCCCCTTTGCGGTCTGATCGGGCCGGCGCTTTACGTCCTGCGCACCAGTTTCCCTCTGCTGCCGCGTCACCTCCTGTTCGTCTGGCCGGCGCTCGCGATCACCCTGGCGGTCGCGGTACGGCGGCACCCGGGGCTGCGCCCGGCGATCGGCGGCCTCTTCCTCCTGCAGCTCCTCGCCTTCGGCAACCTGCTCTGGAACGACGCCTACGCGAAGGACGACGAGCGGGGGGCGGTGCGCTTTGCCGACGAGCATTCCGGCGAGAAGGGGTACATCATCGGCGACGTCGCACCGCTTTATGCCAGGCGCAACTGCGGGCTGGTGCGGAAGTTCGCCGCGCTTTCGGATCCGGTGATTCTGGACCCGGCCCTCACCGATCTGTGGCTGGCAAGCGGGCGCCCGTGGGAAGACCGCGACGGCAGCTACCGGCGCAAGGTCGAGCGCACCGCGTCCCGGCTGGGGCTCTTCGAGGACAAGGCAACGGACCAGTTCCGCGGCATCGTCCTGCGGCACTGGTTGAAGAAGGGGCCTCCGCCGTGAGTCGGGGCGCCGCGAACCTGGCCGCCACCCTGGCGGCGGTGCTGGCGTTCGCGGGAATGGTCGGTCTGGTGGGAATGCGCGTGGCGCGCAACCTCAACGTGCCTGGCCACCCGATGGAGGAGCGCTACGGACTTCAAGATTACCGGGACAACTTTTACTACCCCGTCATCGCGGTGCTCGACGGCCGCAACCCGTACGATTTCGAGGATTACCGCGCCCACTATCCCATCGCGCGGCCGTTGCCGCCCTACAGCCCGATCTCCTTCCTGGTCCACCTGCCGCTCGCCCCCATGCCGTTCCCGATCGCCGAGTGGGCCTACTTCGGCTTCAGCGCGGCGCTCCTCCTCGCGGTGGCCTGCCTGGGCCTGGCCACCGCCGGGGCGGAAGTGACGGCGGCGCGGCTGTTCGGGATCGCCGCGGCCCTCCTGTGCAGCCGGCCGGCGCACATGACGCTGTTCCTCGGCCAGTGCACCATCCTGGTGGTCGTCGGCTGCGGCATGGCACTGCACCGCGGGCGGACGGCGCCGCTCGCCGCCGCGCTGGGGATCGCCCTGGCCTGCGTGAAGCCGACCTACGGCCTGCCACTCCTCCTCCTGATCCTCCTGAGACGCGACGGGCGCGCCTTCCTCTACGGGGGCACGCTCGCCGCCGGGCTCGCCATGGCACTCGCCCTGCCGCCGATCCGCGCCGCATCGGGGGTCCTGCCATTCCTCGAATCGGTGCGCCACGGCATGGCCGTCGTCGCCACCGACCCCGCGTTCGACGCCACGACCAGCATCATCCGGGTCGACCTGGCAGGCAGCCTCGGCCGCGCCATCGGCTTCCGCCCGGGCCCGGGCTTCGAGCTCTTCATCGGCGCCCTGGTGATGGGCCTCGCGGGCCTGGCGCTGGGTCGATTGGATCGGGTGGAGCGGGACCCCGCCGTGCGGCCGATCGGCAATGGGCTGATCTGCCTGGCGCTCCTGCTGTCGATGTATCACCAGGCGTACGACACCCTGCTCCTGTCGTTGCCGGCGATCGCTCTCGTGTTCGGAAGCGATGCAGTCTGGCGTGGGATGCCGCGCCGCACGCGCGTCGTGTTCCTGGGTCTGATGGCGGTGCCGGCCGGCAACTATCTCGCGACCCACACCCTGATGAAAGCGTTGGCGCCGCACCGCGCCGGCTGGCTTCTGATCACGAGCGCCAACGGCGCCGCCCTCGCCGCGGCCTTCTTCCTGTGGCTGCTGCTGGCCTTCAGGACAGGGCGGATCGGTTCGCCGCCACGAACCGGTTGACCAGCGCCACCACTTCGTTGTTGTTGAGGGTGGCGCAGCGCAGCATTGATGTATTGACGACTTGAAACGGCCGGGCGAGCTGGGGTGTCGACTCCGTGGTGCCGGCGCTTCCCTCGCGCACCAGCGGCAGCGGCTGCACGTAGCGCGCCCGGTGCACCCCGGAGTAAATCGCCCGCCGCGCGTCGAAGTCGGGAAACAGCCGCTTCAGGCCGCGCTCGATGAACGCCTCGCGCAGCACCTCATCTCCGGTTTCGAACTCCGGCGACGCGCTGTCGAGGTAGCGCGGCAGGTAGACGAGGCTCAGCCCACGGGTCTCGCTCGTGCGATCAATCAGGTTGGTCATCTCGATGAGGCCGGTCAGCTCCACGGACGGATCGCCGATGTTGAGGACGTAATACGGAGTGAGCGGCTTCTCAAGAACGAGCACGAGGCAGACCACGCCGAGATAGGTGGCCGAGGTGGGATTGTCGCGCTCCACCTCCTCGACGTGCGGCAGGAAGGCGGGCGCCGCCACCCGGCGCGCCAGGCGGGTCGGGGCGGTGAAGAAGACCAGATCGTAGTCCCCGGTGGTGCCGGCCCCTGCCGGCCCCTTCATCGTCACGCGGCATCCCGAAGCGCCGGCGCCCGGCGTTCCAGCGCCCGGGGCGCCGCCGCCCGGCGCGCCGGGCTCGATGGCGGTCACGCTCGTGGAAGGACGGAGCGTCACCCCCTGCGCCTGCAAAGCCTCCGTGAAGCGCCCCAGGATGCGCCGGTATCCGCCCCGCACGTAGCCGAGGCTCTCGCGTCCGGCGGTGGCCGTCCGCGCGCCGAACAGGCGCACCAGCGTGGCGTAGATGAAGACCGCCGCGACGCGGTCGTGAAACGGGCCGAACTTGGCTTTCAGGAGCGGCTGCCAGAACGCCGCGTAGGCGCGCCGGCCGCAGATCCGCGTCAGCCACTCCTCGGCGGAGATGCGGTAGAGATTTTCGGGGCGCGCCAGCCGCGTGGCGTAGACCACCGCGGCCGCCAGGCGCGCCTTGTCGACCAGGGTCAGGAGGGGGAAGCGCAGCAGGTCGGCGTTGCTGCTCATGGCGTGGAACCGCCCGCGGGCGTAATAGCCGGTGCCGGTGCGGGTCCAGCGCAGGTCCCCCTCGAGCCCCAGCTCGCGCAGCAGGGCGATCAGGCTCGCGTCCTGCGCCAGGATGCAGTGGTAGAAGCGATCCCAGACGAACGGGCCGTAGTCGTGTGCTGTGGCGAGGCCGCCGAACTGCGGCTCCGCCTCGATCAGATCGACTTTGTGACCGAGCGCCGCGAGGCGGTGGCTGAGGGTGAGGCCGAGAATGCCGCCCCCGACCACCGCCACCTTCATCGGGCGGAGACGATCGGCGTCTGCGGGCGCAGGCCCGTGCCATCCCAGTGATAGTCGCGCCCGCAGCGATCGCAGTGCAGGGCGCGCGGCGCCGCGGACTTACCGGGCCCGGCGGCCAGATCGCGCGCGCGCAGGAGCGGCGTGCCGCAGGCCGACAGCCACCCGGCGACACGCGCCGGGTTGCCGATCACCAGGGCGAAGGGGGGGACGTCCCGGGTCACGACCGATCCCATGCCGACCATGGAGAACTCGCCCAGGCCGACGCCGGGGCCCACGGTGGCGTTCGCTCCGGTCGTCACCCCCCGCCCGACGCGGGTGGTGAGGGTCTCCTCGGTCGGGTCGGAGGTCTCGAGCCCGGTGAGCCCGTGGTTGCCGGATCGCGGGAAGCGATCATTGGTGAACACCGTGTGCGCCGACAACATGCAGAAATCGTCGATGACGACCCCGGCGCAGATGTAGACCACGGCGTTGATCTTGACGAAGTTGCCGATCACCACGTCGTAGGCAACGTAGCTCTTCTCGCCGACGATGCAGTCGTGCCCGATGCGCGCGCCGCGCCGGATGTGGACGCCGTCCCAGACGCTCGTCCCGTCTCCAAGCGTCACCCCGTCCTCGATCAGCGCCGTCGGGTGGATCCGGGGCGGGCGAGACGTCATGCCACCTCGCCGACCCGCAGCCAGTTGTTGCGGCTGGCGGAGCGGTAGGCGGTCTCCACCACCTGCACCGAAGCCAGCGAGTCCTCGGCGCTGATCACCGGCACCTCGCGGCCCTTCAGGCAGCCGATGAAGTTTCCCAGCTGGCGGGCGAAGGCCTTCAGCTTGTCGTAGCCGGTGCCGAACGGGATCCATTTCGAGCTGCCGTCCTGGCGGTACTTGGAGCCGCTCCAACCCACTTGAAGCGTGCCGTCCGATCCGAACACCTGCACGTAATGCGGTGTCTCCTTGGTGATGCTCCAGGAGAGGTCGATGATCCCGATGACGCCGCTCTGGGTCAGGAACTGCACCCGCACCGTGTCCTCGACGTCGAGCCCCTGCGTCGGCAGGCCGTTCTGGGCCTGCACGTCGACGATCGGCCCGAGCAGATAGCGCGCGATGTCGACCGAATGCGATCCGTTGTCGATCAGCACCCCGCCGCCCGAGACCGTCTTGTCGGCGTTCCACCGGTCGCCCATCGTGATCTTGCTGCAGAAGGTGTTCTCGTAAAGGATGATGCGGCCGAGAATCCCCGACTCGACGATCGCCTTCGCCTTGATGATGTCGTCCACGTAACGGAACTTCGACGCCATCATCAGCAGGAGATCCTTGTCGCGGCTGAGGGCCACCAGGTCGCGCGCCTGCGCCGACACCGTGGTCAGCGGCTTCTCGCAGAGGACGTGCACCCCGCGCTCGAGGAAGTAGCGCGCGATGTCGTGGTGCAGGTTCGGCGGCGTGCAGATGATCACCGCGTCCACGGCGTCGAGCACCGCCTTGTCCTTGTAGTCGGCGACCAGCTGGCACTTGTGCTCCTCGGCCACCGCCTCGCCGGCGGCGCGGCGGTTCTCGACTGCAATCGTAAGCCGGGCCTCAGGGAGTGTCGCGAGGGCCGACAGGTGCGACTGCGCGATCCGCCCGCAGCCGACCAGGCCGAACCGGACGACGTCGTCCTTGCCGATCCGCTTCATGACAGCTCCTTCGCCGTGTCGCGCACCGCCTGCGCGATCTGCTCCACGTGCGCCTCGGTGAACTTCTCGTTCCAGGGGAGCACCACGACCCCCAGCAGCGCTTCGACCGCCCCCGGCGTGTCGGCCTTGTCGTAGCGGATCTCGGGCTCGCCCTTGCGGTGCGCGCCGACGAACGGGAAGCGGCTGTTCCCGAACGTGCGCTGATCGCGCAGCACCTCGCACTCGAACGCCAGCTTCTGGATGTAGCGCGGCGCGCTGAAGATCCCCGCCTCCTTGAGCTTCGCCCCGAACGCGTCGGCGCCGCCCCGGATCACCTGCGTGTCGATGCGCAGCGGGTATTTCCAGTAGACCGGGGTGCCGCCGGCGGTGATCTTCGGCGGGGCGATGCCGCGCACCCCGCTGATGCGGCGCGACAGCAGCTCGGCCATGGCGACCCGGTGCTTCACCATCGCCGGGAGCTTGTCGATCTGCGCCAGCGCCACGGCACCCGCCAGCTCCGTCATCCGGTAGTTGAGCGCCAGGAAGTAGTGATCCGGCTTCGGATCGCCGTAGCCCCACGCCTTGTCGATGAACAGCCGCATGCGGCGCCACAGCGCCTCGTCGCGGCTGACCACCATGCCCCCCTCCCCCGCGGTCATGTGCTTGGTCTGCTGCAGGCTGAAACAGCCGATGTCGCCCAGGGTGCCGACCGGCCTTCCCTTGTAGGTGGCGCAGAACGCCTGCGCGCAGTCCTCGATCACTTTGAGGCCGCGCGCGCGGCACAGCTCCAGGATCGGATCCATGTCGCAGGCGTTGCCGAACAGGTGGGTCACCATCACCGCCTTGGTGCGCGGCGTGATCCGCTTCTCGATGGTGGCCGCCGTCAGGTTGTAGGTCAGGGGATCGACGTCGGCGAAGATCGGGATGGCGGTCTGGTACAGGATCGGCGTGATCGCCCCCATGTCGGTGATCGGGGTCGTGATGATCTGGTCGCCGGGCTCCGGGTCGATCGCCGCGACGGCGGCGTGCAGGGCGGCCGTGCCGGAGGTGGCGGCGCGGCAGTACGGCATGCCGATGGACTTGGCGAATTTCGCCTCGAAGTCGCGCACCGCCGTCCCCTTGGTGCAGTTGAGCGTGCCCGAGGCGATCACGCGCCGGAGATTCTCCATCTCCTCCTCGCCGAACGAACGGCCGCTGATGTCGGCGTCGGATGGAAGATTGATCTTGATGCGCGTCTCGCTCATGCCGGTCCTCCGCGTGCGGCGGCGCCTCCGGTGCGCGCGCCGGTCGTTGATGTCGTCAGGGCGGCCCCGGGATCGAACTCCCGGGCCCGCTCCCCCAGTTCAAGATAGTGCAGCACCGCCTGCCGGACGCGCCCCGCCGCCTTGCCGTCCCCGAACGGGTTGGGGATCGGAATCGACCCGGGCTTCTCCGGCGGGTTCTGCAGCAGGCCCCCGAGGGCCTCCATCACCACCTCCGGCCGTGTGCCGACCAGCCGGTTGCTCCCGGAGACCAGCCCCTCCGGGCGCTCCGTCGTCTCGCGCGCCACCAGCACCGGCACGCCCAGCGACGGGGCCTCCTCCTGAATGCCGCCGGAGTCGGTCAGTATAACGGCGGCGCGGGCCAGAAGATCCACGAATGGAATGTAGGGCACCGGCTCCAGGAGATGCACGTTCCCGAGCCCCCCGAGGATCCGGCGGGCCGGCTCCTGCACCCGGGGATTGCGGTGCACCGGGTAGACGAAATGGACCGCCGGGTGGGCCCGGGCCGATCCGGCCACCGCCGTGAGCACCTGCTCCAGGGGCGAATCGGGAGCGGCCGCCTCCCCCTCGCGCCGCATCCAGTTCTCCCGCCGGTGCAGCGTGATGAGCACCAGGCGATCGGCCGGGGCCAGGGCGAGATCGCGCAGGCGATGCGCCTGCAGCAGGTCGGGCCGGCCGAGCGTTTCGAGCAGGCTGTCGATGACGGTGTTGCCCGTGATGACGATTTCTTCGCGCCGCACCCCCTCGCGCAGGAGGTTGTCGGCGCTCTGGGGCGTCGCCGCCAGGTGCAGGTCGGTGACGCAGGTGAGCATGCGGCGGTTGGCTTCTTCCGGGTAAGGGTGGAAGCGGTTGAAGCTCCGGAGCCCCGCCTCCACGTGCCCGACCGCGATCCGGCGATGAAACGCCGCCAGGCCGGCGCAGAAGGCGCTCGTCGTGTCCCCCTGGACCAGGACCAGGCGCGGCCGCTCCTGGACGTAGAGGGCCTCCAGGAGCGGGAGGACGCGGCAGACGATCGCGTTGAGCGATTGATCCGGCCGCATGATGTCCAAATCATGATCGGGAACGATCCCGAACGGTCCCAGGATCTGGTCGACCATCTCGCGGTGCTGTCCGGTCGTCACGACGCGCACCTTTAACCTGGGCTCCACCACGAGGGCCCGGATGACCGGGAACAGCTTGATCGCCTCGGGCCGGGTGCCGAGGATGACGAGAACCTTCGCCGCTTCAGCCAAGAGCACCCTCCGGGCTCACCTGGCGCACCACCGCCTCCGGCGTGGCCGCGACCGCCCGCGCATGCTCCTCGAGCGTGACCGGCCGGAACGAGCGCTTGATCGATTCGAGAGCGGCTTCGACGAACTCCAGCTTGGTCCCGGTTTCGAGGTCCATGCCGGGGAAAAAGGCGAGCTCCTTGACCTTGTCGCAGCCGAGCAGGTCGAGCGGATGGAGCAGGTACGACGGCGTGATCCCGCCGAGGCGGCAGAGCCCGAGAGAGGTCGCCAGGTGCGCCCGCGCGGCGACGCGCGCGAAGCGCGACAGGTACAGGAGGTAGCTCATGTGAAACGGCACCCGGGTCACCGGCATCGTGGTCACCGGCAGCTCGACCAGCCGCCGCCCGTCGACCAGCCAGGTGTAGGGTCGGATCGGCTGCAGACCGTCCTTCAGCGAGCCGAACAGTTTGGCCCGTTTCTCGCGCTCGGCCGCGGCCATCCCGCGGCTCTGCCAGAAGTAGTAGGCCCGCGCCAGCGGCCCCAGGAAGGTCGGCAGGGTGCTGCAATCATAGAGATAGCCGCGCGCCGTCAGCACGCGCAGGGTGTCGGCGCTCAGGCTGTAGCCGGGGCCGCGGAACCCCTTGGAGCGCTGGCCGGTCGCCTTCTCGATCGCCTCCTCCGCCTTCTCCAGCTCGGCTTCGATTTCGGAGCGTGAGTAGAGATGGAACCATGGCTCATGGCGGAACGAGTGATTGGCGATTTCGTGGCCGGCTCCCGCGAGCGCCTGGAAGGCCTCGCGGTTTTTCTCCAGCGCCGCATCCTGGCCGACGACGAAGATCGTCATCCGCAGATCGTGACGGCGCGCCAGCGGGATCAGGATCTCCGCCAGGGCGTCGAGGTAGGTCGGGTACGACTCCCAGCCCGGGTCGCCGTGGATCTTCATGTAGGCCCAGAGATTGTCGAGATCGAGCCCGAGGCTCAGGAGCGGCCGCGTCGCGGTCACAGGTGCTCCTCGCGCGGCTTCGGCGCCGGCTCCGGGACCGGAGGCGGTCCGCCGCCCCGCAGGCGCAGCACCAGGAGCTCGCGCAGCAGCCCCACGTGGCTGCGGATGGTGCGCACGATCTTCATCTTGGATTCGCCGAACAGCCGCGACTCCAGGGTGTTGGGGTACTCCACCACGCGGCCGCCCCGGAGGCGCAGGCGGATCAGGACCTCGGCCACCCCGAGAAACCCGCCGTGCCGCACGTCGAGCCCCTCGACGGAGCTCTTGCGGTAGACGCGGAAGCAGCTGGTGTAGGTGGAGATCGATTTGCCCAGCAGGGCGCTGTACATGCGCGACAGGGTCCGGGAGAGGAACAGCCGCCAGGGCGGGATGTTGAACACCTTCCCATCGGGATGGTACGGCGAGGCGGTGACCAGGTCGGCGTTCTCGATCATCGGGATCATCGCCTCGAGATCGTTCGGGTCGTAGGAGCAGTCGCAGTCGATCGACGCCACGATCTCGGTCGGCGCGTTGCGGATGCCGGTCAGGATGGCAGCGGCGACGCCGGCGTTTTTCGGATGGCGGAGGACCTGGCAGTCGGGGAAATCGGCGAACCGCTCGTTGAGGCGGGTCCAGGTGGCGTCGCTGCTGCCGTCGTCGACCAGGTTGAAATAGATGCGGTAGCGGCGCTCGAGCCGGCGGCGCAGATCGAGCAGCGTGCCGCGCATGTAGGGGATGTTCGGCTCTTCGTTGTAGAGCGGGATGACCAGCGTCACCGGCCGCCGCTCGGCCGCGAGGCCGGCGCCGGCGTCCGCCGAGGCGCCCTCCGCGGAGCGCAGCTCGATGGGGCGCATAGCAGGCGTTTTCTCCTCCGGCCACGCGCGCCACGGCAGGCCGAGGTAATCGCCGATCGGCTGCAGCTGGTAGCGCGCGAAATGCTCCCGGAACACCTCGCGTGTCTTGCCGAGCTGGCGATACTGGCGGATGCGCTGCAGCCGCGACAGGCCCTGGATATGGGGCTGGTCCTGATCCATCTCCCAGGGCATGAAATAGAACACCAGGGGGGTCTTGCGGTGGCGATCCCACCACGCCACCGCCTCGCGCATCGGCGGGTGCGGGAGCTGGCGCACGTAGTTGCCGCCCGAGATCGCCACGCGGAACCCGAGCAGGCTCACGGTTGATACCGGCAGCTCCCAGATCGACTGGTTGGTCACCGAGTGCCGGTGCTGGTGCGCCTCGAACCAGCGCGGGTCGCGGGAGAAGCGGCGCAGGATCGGATTGACGCTGGAGTCGTAGAGGTACCCTTCCTCGACCAGCACGTCGATGACCCAGAGCTCCTCGCGGCGCATGATCCAGCGCGGGTGCCGGTAGCCGAGGATCTTGTTCGATCCGGCCGCCTCGAGCGCCTCGCGGGCGCGCTGCAGCTCCTCGCGGAGCTCCTCCGGGTGCGGCAGCATCCCCTTCACGCCGCCGCGCGGCCAGTAGCCGCGGCTGGCGATCTCGTGCCCCGCGTCGCGGATCGTGCGCACGATCTCCGGCTGCCGCTCGGCGATCCATCCCAGGACGAAGAAGGTGGCGGTGACCTTCGATTCCGCCAGCAGGTCGAGGACCTCGCGCAGGCTCTTTTCCAGGCGCGATTCGATGCGCGTCCAGTGCTTGCGCCCGACGACGCCGTCGAGGGAGGCGCCGTGAAAGTAGTCTTCCACCGAAACGGTGAGAATGTGCTTCCGGGACGGATCCACGATCATCCCCATATCAATACGAGGTGGCGCCCCTCCGGTCAATAGTCGTTCGACCCCTGCCGGCGGCGACCGATTGCAAAACTGTGAAGCGACATCTTTGTGGAAGCCTGATGTCCTGCCCTGATGGGTGGCGTTGTGGGCTTCCTTATTCTATGTGCAAGGGGCGCCCTCGCGCGCCCCCGCCTGCGAATTAGACCCTTACCCGGGCCAGGTTGACCACCGCCACCCCGCCCAGGATGACCAGCGTCCCCACCCCCATCCGCCAGTCGAGCCGCTCATCGAGGATGAGCCAGCCGAGGAAGAGGGCGATCACCGGGTTGACGTAGGCATAGGTCGACAGCTTCACCGCCGGCACGTGGCCCAGCAGCCACATGTAGGCGGAATAGCCGAACAGCGACCCGGCGACGATGAGCCAGAGGACAGCGAAGGCGGAGCGCGGGGTGGGGTGAAAGCGCCCGGCCTCCCCGAGCACCAGCCCGAGCAGGCAGAGTGCCATGCCGGCGATCAGCATCTCCAGGGCGACCGCCATCAGCGGGGCGACCCCCCTCACCCGGTGCTTGGAATAGATCGACCCGATCGCCCAGCAGAGATTGGCCCCCAGGAGCATGAACTCGCCGCGCATGTCGGAGAGGCCGCGAGCTCCCAGCAGGCTCAATTTCGGCCAGGTCAGGAGGAGCATACCGGCGAAACCGATGACGAGGCCCAAGGCGCCCAACCAGGTGATCCGTTCGCCGTCCCGGCGCCGGGCCTCGAGAACCACCATGAAGAACGGCAGGTTGGCGACGATGACCGCCGCCATCCCCGAAGTCACGGTCATTTCCGCCACCGTCACCAGCAGGTTGGCGGCGAACAGAAGGAGCATGCCGGTCAGGGCGATGGGGCCCAGCATCGCCCGCGGCGGGAGCGGGACACGACGGAGGCGGAGGAAGCCGAACAGGATCAGCCCGGCGACCAGGAACCGCGTTCCCGCCATCAAAGCCGGCGGCAGCTCCTGCACGGCGGTGCGGATGGCCAGGTAGGTGGAGCCCCACAGGAGATAGATCGCCGCGAAGTTCAGGGTGATGAGTAAAGCGGTGCGACGATCGGCGGAGGGTGTCACGATGCGGTCCGCGGGGGAACCATGGAAGGGGCGCATTGTACCCGTCGCCCCGGCGGGGCGTCCATGACCCGAAGGCCGCGCGCGGAACGGCACGGCGGGGATCGTGTAGACTGGGCGTCCCTATGATCCCGTCGGGCGTCTACAAGTGGCCCGCCCTCCTCGTCGTCATGCGCCATGCCGAGAGCGAGGCCAACTATCACCGGCAGTACCTCGAGAAAATCAACAGCCCGGCCACCCATCTCGAGATCCCGACCCGCGACGTGGATGTCCCGCTGACGGCCGAGGGCCGGCGGCAGGCGCGCGAGGCGGGACGGCACCTGCACGTTTCGACCGTGCCGCCGTTCGACGCGGTCTACGTTTCCCCCTACCGCCGCACGCGCGAGACCGCCGAGTTCGTGCTCGAGGGGTTCGCCACCCATCCCACGCCGGTCATCGAAGAGCGGATCCGCGAGAAGGAATTCGGCATTCTCGAGGGCCTGACGAAGACCGGGGTCCGGACGCTTCACCCCGAGGAGCTGGCGCGCAAGATGAAGGTCGGCAAGTACTACTACCGGCCGCCCGGGGGGGAGTCGCATCCGGACGTGAACCTGCGCGTCCACTCCTTCCTCGGGACGCTCGTGCGCGAGCATGCCGGGCAGCGGATCCTGGTGGTGACCCACAGTATCGTGGTGCTGTCGTTCCGGCGCCTCCTCGAGCGCCTGGAAGAGGAGAAGGTGCTGGAGCTCGACCGGCACGACGAGCCCAAGAACGCCGCCCTGTCGGTGTATGAAAGCGCCCGCGGTCCCGCGGGAGGAGGCGGGCTGTTGCTGCGCGAATGGAACAAGATGCCCTGGACCGCGCCGGCCCCGGAACGCCGGGCCCGCGCCTGAGGAGGAGCGATGGCCGACAAGCCGATACTCTACGTGGGTGAGAAGAACATCTCGTCGTGGTCGATGCGCGCCTTCGTGGCTCTGGTCCACAAGGGGGTGCCGTTCGAGGAGCGCACCATCGAGCTGCGCAACGACAAGGATCGCGCCCGGCGGCGCGCCGTATCGCCCACCGGGAAGGTCCCGGTGCTGCACCATGCCGGCAGGGTGATCCCCGATTCGCTCGCCATTCTCGAGTATCTCGAGGAGACCTTCCCTCCCCCGCAGCACCCGGCCCTCTGGCCGGCCGACGGGGGGGAGCGGGCGTACGCGCGCTGGCTGTCGGCGGCGATGCATTCCGGCTTCATGAAGATGCGCGAGGGGATGTCGTTCAACACCTGCTTCCTGAAGCAGCGCCCCGTCCCCCCGGCCGACGCGCTCCGCGACGCGGCCGAGATGCTCGGGCTGTTCGAGGCGGCGCTGGCGCGGCGCACCGGCCCGGGCAAATTCCTGTTCGGTCCGTTCGGGGGTGTCGACGCCATGTACGCCCCTGCCGTGGTGCGGCTGACGGCCTTCGAGGTGCCGACCACCGCGACGCCGCTCGCCGGCGCCTATCTTCAAGATGTGATGGCCCATCCGGCGGTGCGCCGCTGGATGGATCCGGCGCGCGCCCTGCCTCCGGCCGAGACCTACTGATGTCCGCGGAGCGGGCGATCCGGATCGAGGCGGGGAGCGTGCGGCTGTATGCCATCCTCGCCGCGACGCCGACCGCCACCGCGGTCTGGGAGGCGCTGCCGCTCGAGGGGCCGGCGCGGCGCCAGCAGCACGCCGTCCTGCTCGATGTGAGCCTGCGCTGCCCTCTCGAGCTGCCGGCAAAGGCGGCGATGAAGGCCGGCGACCTGGCGCTCCGGACCGAGGCCCCCGCGATCGCGCTGCACTTCGGTCCGGCTGCAGGGGACGCCCCGCCCGATCGGGCGGCCCAGGCCCCGGCCAACATCTTCGGCCGGATCACCGGCGACGTGTCGCGCCTCGAGCGCGTCGAGGATGGCGCGCGGGTCCGCCTGACCGCCCTCGAGGGCTGAGCGGCCTCCCGGCTACCAGGAGTAGTTGACGCGGTAGGTGATCACCTTCTCGCCGTCGGGCGGCACCTTCACGTGGAACTCGACGGTGCGGCTGTCGGTCTTGTCGTAAGGGTCGGACGACAGGGCGATTTTCCAGCCCGTCCAGCGGTAGAGGCGCTCCACGACGCGCACCTCGACCGCCTCCTTCTTGTGGTTGCGCACCTTGATCTCGAATGCCTCGGTGGCGGTCTGGCGGCTGCTGTCCACCTTGAAGTCGGTCTGGCGGCGCTCCCCCTTGAGATCGAAGGCATTGCCGAGATACAGGCGCACCGTCTCGTCGGCGGGGGTGTGATCGATGGTGTTCTCGCCGATGAACTCCCGGCTCCCGTCGCTGTCGGCGCGGTAGAGCTTCATCGTTCCCTGCGGCAGCGGGATGCCCAGGCCCGCCTCCTTGCTGTTCTTGAATTCGATCATGGTCGACACCTTGGTATTGCCCTGCGTGCCGTACTGCGGGTTGGTGCGCATCGCGTCGGCGTCCCAGCCGCCATACGCCTGCATCTGCGCCCCGTCGTAGACGTACAGACGCTGGCCCGGAAGATTGGCGGCGCGGCAGAACTCGACCTGCTTGATCTCGCGCTCGCGCAGCGTCGTCGGCTCGGTCAGGGTGTAAAGGTGATATTCGTCGAACGCCTTCTCGGTGACGGGCGGGCCCGGGGCCATGTCCGCTTCCATCATGCGCACCGACTTGCCCATCATTCCGGCCATCGCCGGCTGCACCTTGCTGACGTCGCCGGCCATCAGCTTCACACGCGCCTCGCGGAACTCGGCACCGCTCTCGTTCTCGAGGGTCACCCAGCCGACCAGGTCGAACCGGTCCCCTTTCTCGGGCGCCACCAGGTTGTAGGTCGCCTCCCAGCGCATGCCACCGGTGAGGTACGCCACCTCGACGTCGCGATCCCCGGCCTGATCGGACCAGAGCTTCCAGAGGAGGGTCGGCCGCAGTATGGCATTCGGGCCGAGCGGCTCGAAAAGCGGCTCGCCCGGGAGCGCGAACAGCACCTTGCCGTCGATCTCCACGATGGGAGAGAGCGCCGACGTCGCGACCCCGAACGGCTGCCAGCCGCGGGCGTTCTGCCATCCGGGGGCGCCCCCCTGGTAGCCGCTGCGGATCAGGCGGCCGCTGGTCGTCTCGATAGCACCGGTCGCCGGGTTGATGGTGCGGAACTTCAGCGTCTTCCCTTCGTAGGTTTTCAAAAGGGAAGCCTCGCTCAGCGGATCGCCTTCGTAGTTCTGCTCCATGATCCGCAGCCCCCCGGGGTTCCTCCGATCGCGCAGGATGACCGAGTCGGGCTCCAGGAGGGAGGTCACGTCGGCGAACCGGGCCTCGTTCATCCCCTGCTTCAGGGAGAGGGTGCGGGACTCTTTCACCAGGGCGAAGTCGCTGTTGTAGATCGTCACCTGGACATCGGCCGCCCGGACCGATGGCCCGGCGGCGACGGCGCACGCGACCACGGCAGCGACGAGTACGGCTGCGGGTTGTCTCATGATGGACCTGCCTTTCCGCCAGCTAGGATAACAGGTCGGCGTACGCTTTTTCGTCGTACCCCGCCACGCACCGGGCGCCCCGGACCACGATCGGCCGGCGGATCAGGTTCGGCTCCTTCGCCATGAGGCGGATGGTCTCCTCCGGCGAGGGGGGGTTCTCCTTCATCCGCATCTTCCGGTACAGCTCGTTGCGCGAGTTCAGAAAGTCGCGCGGATCGCGGCCGCGGAACAGACGGCGCAGCTCGTCCTCGGTGAGAGGATCGCGGCCGAGATTGCGCTCGACCAATTGAACCTGATGCTTCAGCAAAAAACCTTTTGCTTTGCGGCAGGTGGTTCAGGTCGGTTTGTGGTAGTAGGCGATGCGCACATCGGCCATCGTCGGCCCTCCCGCGAGGGGCGGGAGTATATCAGGCCGCCAGGAGTGTGTCCGAGTATTGGCATGGGCCGCGCGCATGGGGCTTGCGCGTCCCAGGCGAGGCGCGAGGTGGAATCGATGTGGGTGCATCGATGACGACGAGTAACGAAGCATGGGGCCGCAATCCCCATGCGCCCTCCGGGTTCGCCGCGGCGCGGGGCCGTCTGCTTCGTTGCCGCTCCTCGGAGATGTGCCGCATCGCCGTCGTCGCGGCGCCTCGCATCCGGCCCCACGGCGCGGCGAACGCGGCCCATGCGAATACTCGGACAGGCTCCTGACGGATGGAACGCGTCGTCCTGCTCCACGGGCTCGGCCGCACGCGTTGCTCGATGCGCCGGCTGGAGCGCGCGCTGGCGCGGGCCGGCTTCGCGACGCACAACATCGGCTACCCGAGCCGCTCCGCCCGCGTGCCCGACCTGGGACGGCTGGTGGCGCGGCGGATCGCGGAGTCCCTGGCGCCGGCGGGAAGCGGGGACGCCGTGCACCTCGTCGGCCACAGCCTTGGCGGCATCCTGATCCGCTGGCTGCTGGTCAACGATCCGCCGCCGCGGGTCGGACGGATCGTGCTGCTGGCGCCTCCCAACGGCGGCTCGCGCCTCGCCGACTTCGCGTTGCCCTTCATGTCGTGGCTCCTGCGACCGCTCCCTGATCTGACGACCGATCCCGGCAACATCGCGCACACGCTGCCGACACCTGCCGGGTTCGCCATCGGGATCATCGCCGGCTCGCGGGATCGCACCGTGACCCTGCCGGAGGCCGCGCTGGCGGCCGCGTCCGAAACGGCCCTGGTGCCGGCGGGGCACAGCTTCCTGATGAACCTGCCCGCGGTGCAGGAGCTGACCGTCCGGTTCCTCAGGACCGGCCGGTTCTAGGAGCCTGTCCGAGCATTCGCAAGGGCCGTGAGGTGCGCGGCGACCGAGGCGCCCAGCGCCTTCAGGTCATAGCCCCCCTCGAGCAGCGACACGATGCGCCCGCCGCACAGGTGATCGGCCGCCTCCCGGACGATCGCGGTCAGCTTCCCGTAGCCCCCGCTGGTGAGCATCATGCCGGCCAGCGGATCGTCGGCGTGCGCGTCGAACCCGGCGGAGATCAGGATCGCGTCGGGGCGGAACCGCTCCAGCGCCGGCACCAGGATCGTCTCGAAGACGTCGAGGTAGACCGCGTCCCCGCTCCCCGCCGCGAGCGGGACATTGAGGGTGAACCCCGCCCCGGCGCCGCGTCCTGTCTCGCTCCCGGCCCCGCTGCCGGGGTAGAACGGGAACTGGTGCGTGCTGAAGTAGAAGACGGTGTCGTCGGCTTCGAAGATCTGCTGCGTGCCGTTCCCGTGGTGCACGTCCCAGTCGATGATGAAGACACGCGCCAGACGGTGCCGATCCTGGAGGTAGCGCGCCGCGATCGCGGCGTTGTTGAACAGGCAGAACCCCATGGCGCGATCCGATTCCGCATGATGTCCCGGCGGACGGGTGGCGACGAACGCCGACGCGGCGCGTCCCTCGATCACGGCATCGCAGGCCAGAAGCGCCGCCCCCGCCGACCGGAGCGCCGCCTCCCAGGAGCCGGACGACACCGCGGTGTCGGGATCGAGCATCGCGGGAGCCCGGTCGCAGGCCCGACGCACCCTCTCGATGTGCGCCGCGCCATGCACCCGCAGCAGCCGTTCGGTCGGGCACGCCTCCGGGGATTCCATCCGCAGCAGCCGGCGCAGCAGGCCGGTCGCTTCGAGGTGATCGCGGATCGCGGGCAGCCGCTCCGGCCGCTCCGGGTGGCCCGCTCCGTTGCTGTGCAGAAGGCAGGCGGGATGCGAGACGAAGGCGACCGGCGGCCGGCTCACGGCGGGCTCCTAGAACATCTCCTGCGCGTCCGCCGTCCGGATCCCGGTGGCGTCGATCGGCAGGCGGTACGATGCGATCTGCCTGTCCTCGGCGAGCAGCTCGGGAGCTGTCGTCGGCGTCTGGTAGGTGATCGGGGTCGGCGCTTCGCTGGTGAGCTCCTGCCCCAGCCGGCGCATGTCCGGGCCGACGAGAACCACCTTGATGTCGGCAGCGGTCAGGTTCGCCTTCACGGCGGCGTTCACGTCTTCAACCCGGAGCTTCGGCAGCTCTTCCTGCACCCGATCGAGAAACGACGGGAGGCCGTAGAAGGCCGCGTCCATCTGGTACCCCAGGCGGCGGCTCTGGCTGCCGGCCCAGAGACGGGAGGCATTGAGCAGGTAACGCCGCGTCGCCTCGAACTCCTCCGCCGTCAGGCCGCGATCGATGAGCCGCTGCAGCTCGCGCACCGCCTGCTTGAGGGCGAACGCGGCGTTGGCGCGGGCGACCGGGCGGATCCAGATCGAAAAGGTCTGCTGGCGGCGCGGGATGTTGGTGAGCGGGTAGCTGCTTCCCCCGTCCTGAAGGAAGGTCTCGATGTAGGAGTAATCGCCGTAGTTCAGCCCGCGATCGGCGCGCATCACGTTCATCAGCCGGCCGTTGAAGGTGCGGTGCTCGCCCAGGTATGAGTTCGCCACCATCAGGGCATGGAAATCGCGGTCGGCGCGCGTGACGCGCAGCGGGAAGCCGAACGAGATCGCCACGGTCTCGCCCGGTTTCTCCACCATGAACAGCTCCATGCCGTGGATGGCGCGCGGCCGCGGCAGCGCCTGCCGCACCGGCGCTTCCGCCGGCAGAGCGCGGAAGTCCGCCGCGATCGATTCGAGCAGCGACGCCGGATATCCCCCCGCCACGCCGACCAGCATGCCGCCGCGCGTGTAGTGCTTGCGGTAGTGGGCCTTGACGGCCTCGAGCGTGATCGACCGCAGCCCCTTGACCGTGCCGATCAGCGGATGGCCGTACGGGTGCCCGGCGAACAGAAACGCGCCCAGCGCCTCTTTCCCCAGCTCCTCGTCGTCCTGGCCGCGCAGGCTGGTTTCGATGGCCGCGATCAGCAGATCGCGGTTGCGCCGGAAGTCGCTCGCGTCGAATCGCGGGCGCAGGAGGATCCCCGAGAGCAGCCGGTAGAAATCCGTCAGGTGGTCGCGGTGCACCTGGGCGACGAAGGTGGTCACCTCGCGATCGGGATGGGCCTGGATCGACGCCGCCATCGGGAAGAGGCGATCGATCACCTGCCGGTAGGTGAGATCGCCTGAGCCGCCTTCGCCTATGGTGAGCGCGGTGAGGGTGTTCAGCCCCTCCTGCCCTTCCGGGTCGTCGATGGCGCCGGCGCGAAACTGGATCCGGAACGTCACGAGTGGCGAGGCCGGGATCGGCAGCAGGCTCATCGGAATCTCGCCGGTCTGCCGGGTCATCGTCCTTTTCCCCCGCCCCGCGGCGCGCGGCGGCCCGGCTTGGGGCGGCCCGGCTTGGGGCGGCTCGGTTTGCGACGGCCGGGCTCGAGGGCGACCGGCTCGTGGCAGACCGCTTCGAGGTTGTGGCCGTCGGGATCGAGGACGAAAGCGCCGTAGTAGTCCGGGTGGTAGAGCGGCCGCGGGCCGGGGGCGCCGTTGTCCCGGCCACCTGCCGCCAGAGCGGCCACATGAAACGCGTCGACCATGGAGCGCGTCCCGCACAGGATCGCCACGTGCACCCCGGCCACCGGCGGGTCGCGCCGCCAGAGCCAGATGTCGGCCCGCGGCCCGACGCCGAACCCGACGCCGGCGGTGAGCTCCTTCGCCACCCGGTAACCGAGCGGCATGAGGGCGGCGGCGTAGAAGCGCCGGCTCCTGCCGAGGTCGCTCACGTTGAGGACGATGTGATCGATCATGCGAAATCCTCCCGGCCGCTCAGGGGGACGCCCGGCGGCTGAAGACAACGACACACAACCCCGCCACCACCACCAGACCCAGGAGCGGCAGCACCAGCGCCAGGAACGAGGTCACGA
>JAYUCR010000388.1:0-8499 GCA_043740165.1 Acidobacteriota bacterium
CCTCGACCGGGTCCGGACGCCGGGGAACCTGCACGAGGATCCGCCCGGGCCGGCTTCAGTCCAGCCCGGCACCGAGGACGCGCCGCCCCGCGATGCGCAGCCGCCCGGAGAAGAACAACGCGATGGCGCGGGCGTAAAGCTGGTGTTCCTGCTCGAGGATGCGCGCCGCAAGCGTGTCCGCCGTGTCGTCGTCGCGCACCGGCACCGGCTGCTGCAGCACGATCGGACCGGAGTCGAGCCCTTCGTCCACGAAGTGCACCGTACAACCGGTCCAATGGACGCCGTGCTCCAGGGTCCGGCGCTGCACGTCGGTCCCCGGAAAGGCCGGCAGCAGGGAGGGATGGATGTTCAGGACGCGGCCGGCGAAGCGGCGCACGAACCAGGGGGACAGAAGCCGCATGTAGCCGGCCAGGCAGACGAGCCGCACGGCGCGCCGCTCCAGCTCCTCCGCCATGCGGCGGTCGTGGGCCTCACGGTCGGCGCCGTCGCGGTGATCGACGATCACCACGTCGCAGCCGCGGGCGCGTGCCAGGGAGATCCCCGCGGCCCCCGGCTCGTTGCACAGCACCACCGCGACCCGAGCCGGCAGGTCCCCCGCATCGATCCGATCGAGGATCGCTTGAAGGTTCGATCCGCGGCCCGAGATCAGAACACCGATCAGGTTGCTCGAGGCCAACGGCACGTCTAGATAAGGCCCCGGAAGAAGTAGAAGCCGGCGGCGACGACCCCGGCAAGAATCGTGAGCGCGAGATAGGCGGCGGCCCGCCGCCCGCGCCGCCGCGCGAGATGCACCAGGCCCATGACCAGCAGCACCACCGAGCTGACGACGAACAGGACGCTCATCACCCCGAGGAAGGTCGCGTACGTGTCCATCAGTGGCCCATGGCGGTCGTCCAGTCGGACGGACCCGCCGCGTCACGCGCGTATTCCACTTTGCGGCTCCCCGGCACGATCTCGCCGATGCGCCAGTGGCGCTCCCCCACCGCCTTCAGGTGACGCGTCACGTCCCCTTCGCGATGCGCCGGCACCACCAGCACCATGCCGATCCCCATGTTGAAGGTGCGCAGCATCTCCGCGTCGGCGATCTTTCCTTCGCGCTGCATGTAGCGGAACACCTTGCCGACCGGCCAGGATCCGAGATCGATCCGCGCCGCGGTCCCCTTGGGGAGGATGCGCGGGATGTTGTCGGTGAATCCGCCGCCGGTGATGTGCGCCAGCCCGTACAGCGCCCCATCCTGGAGCAGCCCGCGCAGCGGCGGCAGGTAGGAGCGGTGCACCGCCAGGAGCTCCTCCCCCACCGAGCAGCCGAGGTCCGGGACGAAACTCGACGGCCGGAGCCGCTTCTTCTCGAAGAACAGCTTGCGCGCCAGGGAGTAGCCGTTGGTGTGCAGCCCCGAGGAAGGGAGGCCGATCAGCACGTCCCCGGGGGAGATCCGCCCGCCGTCGATCACCTGCGATTTTTCCACCACGCCGACGATGAACCCGGCCAGGTCGTAATCCCCCGGCTCATAGAGGTCGGGCATCTCGGCGGTCTCGCCCCCGATGAGGGCGCAGCCGGCCTCGCGACAGGCCTTGGCGAGACCCGACGCCACGTCGACCAGCACCTGGGGCACCACCTTCGCCATGGCGATGTAGTCGAGGAAGAAGAGCGGCACCGCCCCCTGCACCAGGATGTCGTTGATGCAGTGGTTCACCAGGTCCTGGCCGATCGTCGTGTGATCGCCGATCTTGATCGCGACCTTCAACTTGGTCCCGACACCGTCGGTGCTGCTGACCAGGACGGGATTGCGGAAGGCGCCGGCCGAGGCCAGCTCGAACAGCCCACCGAACGCCCCGATGTCGCTCAGGACGCCGGCGCGGTAGGTGCCGCGGGCGATGCCCCTGATGCGCTGGATGGCGCGCATCTTGGCGTCGATGTCGACGCCCGCATCCTTATAAGTAAGCCCCGCAGGCCCGGGGGGCTGCTTGCGTCTGGTCATGATCTTCTGCGGCATTGACGCGCCTCTCGACCCTGCGCGCGCAAGTGACGGAAAAATCGGCGCTTGGAGGCGGCGGATTATATCGCAGTGCGGCGTCGGGGTGTCAACGCAGGTCGCAATACCTCGGGGGGATGGCAGGTGACCTCGACCGGAGCACCGCCTTCGGGGTGCCGGAATCTCAGCCGCATCGCGTGCAGGAAGTAGCCGATGTCGCCGGGGCGGCCGGAGTCGCGGGGATGGCCGCCCGGAGCGTACAGCGGATCGCCAGCGAGCGGGTGCCCGGCGACGGCGAGATGGATCCGGATCTGGTGCGGGCGGCCGGTGATCGGGAAGGCTGCGACCAGCGACACCACTCCGCGCCGCTCCAGGACCCGGAAGGCGGTGCGCGCCGGGCGCGCCCCCTGCGTCCCCGCCGCCGCCGGGGCGGCCACGGTCCCGACGTGCGGGTGCGGCAGCCGGCCGATCGGGGCGTCGATGTCGAAGCTCTCGGCCAAAGGCTCGCCGGTCACCAGGGCGCGGTACTCCTTCTCGATGGCGCCGGTCCGAAACGCCTCCGCCAGCCGATCGCGGGCGGCGCCGGTGCGCGCGCAGAGGACCAGCCCCGAAGCGCCGCGGTCCAGGCGATGGAGCGGGGTCGCCTCCGGGTACCGGCCCTGCACCTGCGCCAGCAGGGTCCGGGTGAGAAACCCTCCCCCGGGAAGCGTCGGGAGCCCGGCCGGCTTGGCGACGACGAGGAGCGCGGCATCGCGGTAAAGCACCGCGAACCCTTCCGGCGCGTCGGGCTCCGTCCAGGGGGGACGGCGCCAGACGAGGCATTGGCCGCGCCGCAGCCGCGCGTCGGGGCCGACCGGCTGCGCATCGACCAGCACCCTTCCCTCCAGCAGACGCTCACGCCAGAGGGCGCTGGAGGAGTGGCGGTAGCGCCGCGCCAGGTATTCCAGGACCGGCTCCCCATCGGCGGCGGCGGCGATCCGCTCGCGGTAATCGAACCCGGCGTTGCGGCCGGCGACTTTCACGGGGGAGCCGCTCATGGCGCCGCCGGCGCGGCCGCCAGCGCTCCTTCCATCTCGGCCAGACGCCTGCGGGCCAGGGCGATCGCCTCCGTGTACGAAGCGCAGACCGCGATCCGGCCCGACACGTCGGTCCACCCGGCGCGCTCCATCACCTCGTGCGGCTGCTTCCGGATCCCGCCGAGGATCACCATGATGCCGGCCTCCTGGAGGCGCCCGATGGCCGACTCCAGGTTAACCAGGCCGGTCGCATCCATGATCGGCACCGCCCGCAGGTCGAGCACCACCACCTTGACGTTCTTGCGCAGCGTGCGCAGGGTGCTCATCGCCTTCTGCGCCGCGCCGAAGAAAAGCGGCCCCGCCACTTCGTAAATGACGATGTTGCGCGGCAGAGTGGTCTCGAAATCGGGGTGGCCCTCGGAGATCAGATCCGACGACGAGGTCTCCGCCATCCGCTCCATGAACAGGAGCGCCGCCAGCACGACGCCGACACTGACCGCCACCACCATGTCGAACAGGACCGTGAGCGCGAAGCAGGAGAGCAGCACGATGACGTCGCCGCGCGGCGCCACCCGCAGCACGTGCACCACGTGCTTGAACTCCCCCATGTTCCAGGCGACGACCAGGAGCAGCGCGGCCAGCGACGCCATCGGCAGGTGGCCGAGCGCCGGCGCCATGGCCAGGACCACCAGGAGGATGAACAGAGAGTGAAAGGCCGCCGCGAGCGGCGATCGCGCCCCGTAGCGCACGTTGGTGGCGGTGCGCGCAATCGCCCCGGTGGCGGCAATGCCGCCGAAAAACGGCGCCACGATGTTCGCGAAGCCCTGCCCGATCAGCTCGGCGTCGGAGTCGTGCTGGAAGCCGGTCATGCCGTCGGCGACGGTGGCCGAGAGCAGCGACTCGATGGCCCCCAGCATCGCGATGGCGAAGGCCGGTCCCATGAGGGTGCGGATGAGTGCGAACGATATCCGGAGCGGCTCCCCGTGGGCATCCGGCCAGTGCCACGGCCATCCCGGCAGGGGCGGCATCGAGGGAATGCCGGCATGCAGGCCATCCGCCGCCGTGTAGGAAAAGCGGCTCGCGATCGTCTGGATCTGGAACCCCGGCGAGAGAACCTGCGCGCTCCATGTGAGCGCCGTCACGACCGTCAGCGCCACGAGCGGCGCCGGCACCTTCTTGGTCACTCTCGGCCAGGTCACAAGGAATGCCATCGTCAGGAGACCAGTGCCGAGATCGAGCGGCTGCGCGGTCGGCAGGGCGCCCCAGAGCGCCGCCAACCGCTCCACGTAATGCTCCGGCATCACCGGCACGCTCATCCCCAGGAACTCCTTCACCTGGAGCGTGCCGATCACGACCGCGATCCCGGCCGTGAAGCCGGTGGTCACCGGGTACGGCACGAACTCGATCAGCCGTCCCAGCCGCGCCATCCCCATGAAAGCCAGCATGAAGCCGGCGAGCAGGGTGGCGACCAGGAGCCCCCCGACGCCGTAGAGGGACGAGATCGGCGCCAGGATCACGACGAAGGCGGCGGTCGGGCCGGTCACCTGCACGCGCGAGCCGCCCAGCAGGGCCGCGACGAACCCCCCGGCGATGGCGGTGTAGAGGCCGTGCTGCGGCGGAACACCGGAAGCGATCGCCAGCGCCATCGACAGCGGCAGCGCCACCAGCCCGACCGTGGCGCCGGCCATCAGGTCGGCGCGCAGATCGCGTCGCGTGTAGCCGTCGCGCAGCGCGTCGCGCAGCACCCGCCCGGGGCGCAGCGCCGCGAGCTGGACGGCGCGTTTCAATCGGCGGCGCATGGGGAGGCATCATAGCAGGGCGGACTCCGCTCTCTTTGCGGATCGCGGCGGCCCCGGTCCGGTCTACACTGTGCCCCTTGTCCGGGGCGCGGGGCCGGGCCGTGCGGCGAGGAGGACGGTTGCAGACCAAAATCGAAAGAAAGCGGCTGGAGCGGCTGGTGCACTCGAAGGCCTACATCCGGGCCTATGAGGACGTGAAGTTCCTGGGGCGCGAGGACCTGCGGCCGGTGCGGCTGCAGCTCGAGCTCCAGAAGCCCGAGCTGATGCTTCAGGAGCAGGGGATCACGTCGACCATCGTGGTGTTCGGCAGCACGCGCACGGTGGAGCGGCGCCATATGGAGCCGGTGGTGAGACGGCTCGAGAGGCGCTCCCTGGCAGCGCCCCGGAACGCCGCCCTGAAGCGCGAGCTGGCCGTCTCCCGCCGGCTGCTGGCCAAGTCACGCTTCTACGACGAGGCGCGCGAGTTCGCACGCCTGGTGTCGGCCACGTGCCAGGTCGACGGGCGCTGCGACTATGTCGTGGTCACCGGGGGCGGCCCCGGGATCATGGAGGCGGCGAACCGGGGCGCTTTCGACGTCGGGGCCAAGACGATCGGGCTGAACATCACGCTGCCGCACGAGCAGTATCCGAACCAGTACATCACCCCCGAGCTCTGCTTCCAGTTCCACTACTTCGCGCTCCGGAAGATGCACTTCATGATGCGCGCCAAGGCGATGGTCATCTTCCCCGGCGGCTACGGGACGCTCGACGAGCTGTTCGAGGCGCTGACGCTGGTGCAGACCGGCAAGGTGTCGTCCCTCCCGGTGATCCTGTTCGGCCGCGAATGGTGGACGAAGCTGATCAACTGGGAGTACCTGCGCGACGAAGGGGTGATCACCCCCGAGGACCTGAACCTGTTCCGTTTTGTCGACACGGCGAAGGAGGCCTGGGACAAGATCCAGGACTATTACCGCAAGAAGGGGGGCGGCTTCGGCCCTCTCGAAACCACGCCGCGGGCCGGGCGGAAGAAGTAGCGCCGTGCACCACGGTGCCGGTCAGAACACGAACGGGATCAGCCGCATGGAACGTCGCTCAGGCCGGGTCTTCTGGCTCGTGGCCGCTCTTTGCGGATCGATCGGCGCCGCGGTGGCCGCCGGGAGGTCCGAGCCATCCCCGGCCAGGTCGGCTGTCGATTGGCGCTCGCGCGCCGAAGAGACGCGGTTCGTCGAGACCCCGCGCTACGCGGAGACGCTCGCCTGGCTGCGCCGCCTGGAGAGCGCTACCCCCTGGATCCGGGTCGTGTCGTTCGGCAAGAGCCCCGAAGGACGCGACCTGATCCTGGTGGTCGCGTCCAAGGACCGCGCCTTCGATCCGGCGGCCGCCGCGAAGACCGGCAAGGCGATCGTGCTGCTGCAGGCCGGGATCCACGCCGGCGAGATCGACGGCAAGGATGCCGGCATGATGCTGCTGCGCGACATGGCGATCACCGGGGAGCGCCGGGCCCTGCTCGACCACGTCCTATTCCTGTTCATGCCGATCTACAACGTCGACGGACACGAGCGCTTCTCGGCCTGGAACCGGATCAACCAGGACGGGCCGAAGGAGATGGGCTGGCGGGTCACCTCGCGCAACCTGAACCTGAACCGCGACTACATGAAGGCCGACGCGGTCGAGACGCGCGCCTGGCTGCGGACCTTCACCTCCTGGTGGCCTGATCTATTGATCGACAGCCACGTCACCGACGGCGCCGATTTCCGCTACGACGTCACCTACAGCATCGAGTCGGGCCCCAACGCCCCGCCCCCCGTCGCCGCCTGGGCGCGCGAGGCGGTCCTCGGCCGCGCCATGCAGGCGCTCACCTCCATGGGTCATCTGACCTCTCCCTACATTTCGCTGGTGGACGAGCTGAACCCGCCGAAGGGTCTCACCGGCGGCGTCAGCACGCCGCGCTTTTCCACCGGCTACTCGGTGCTGCAGAACCGCCCCGGGTTCCTGATTGAAACCCACATGCTGAAGGATTACCCGTCGCGCGTGCGCGCCACCTACGACACGGTCGTTGCCCTGCTGGAGGAGATCAACGCGCGGCCCGAGGCGCTGCGCTCCGCCGTGCGCCAGGCCGACGCCGACGCCGCGCGGCCCGGGCCCCTGCCGCTGCGCTTCGAGACCACCACGGAGGCGAGCCGGGTGCCGTTCCTGGGGGTGGCGTACCAGCGCGAGGCGAGCGCCATCTCGGGCGGGTTGATGATCACCTACGGGAAAACGCCGCTCGATCTCACCCTCGACCGGTTCGACGATGTGCGTCCGACCGTCACGGTCGACAAGCCGATCGCCTACCTCGTGCCGCCGCAGTGGACCGAGGTGATCGACGTCCTCCGGCTGCACGGCTTGAAGCTGCTGCGGCTGAAGGCGCCGCTCGAGATGGCGGTCGACGGCTACCGCCTGACCGATCCGAAATGGCAGGAGGCGCCCTTCGAGGGGCGCCACCCGGTCACCTGCAAGGCGGCGCTCGTGCGCGGTATCGCCCGGTCCTTCCCGGCCGGCTCCGTCGTGGTGCCGCTCGACCAGCGCGGCAGCGCCGTCGCGGTGCATCTGCTGGACCCGCAGGGGCCCGATTCGTTCGTGGCCTGGGGGTTCTTCGACGCCATCTTCGAGCAGAAGGAGTACGCGGAGTCGTACGTGCTGGAGAAGATGGCCCGTACCCTGCTGGACCAGGACCCTCAGCTTCGCGCCGAGTTCGAGGTGGCGCTCGCCGATCCAACGTTCGCGGCCAGCCCGCAGAAGCGGCTCGATTTCTTCTACCGGCGATCCCCGTACTGGGACGATCGGATCGGACTCTACCCCGTGGGACTGGTGACCTCTCCGGCCACGAAGCTCGACACGGGGCCGTTCTGATCCGCCACCCGTCGAGTCCCCCGGCAACCGTTCAACGGTTTTCGTCTTCGAGAAGGCTCCCGAACACCTTCTCGCGGTAGCCCCGTTCCAGATCGCGATCGCCCAGGCGATAGGCCACGTCCGAGAGCTTTTCGAACAGGAGGAGAGAGCCTCCCTTATTCGCCAGCGCCTCTTGATAGAGGCGCTGCGCCAAGACGTCGTCACCGCGCAGGAACGCGGCGTCGCCGGTGCGCTCGACCCAGAGGGCGTTGGGCAGTCCGAGACTGCGCAGCCGATCGGACATGCGGGTGGCATAACGTTCCGCTTCCTGGTACGCGCCCTTGAACAGCAGGACGAAGAAGTACTGCTCTCCGACCTCGTCCTGCTCGATGCCGCGGCGGGGATCGTCGCCATCGGTATCGATCAGGTCTTCAGCCGGCAGCCGAAGCCAATCGAGCGCTCTGCCGAGGTCGTCGCGCGCCAGACCGAGCGCGGCGGCGGTCACCTGATAACGCACGTCGTACCGCCACGCCGGGGCGAGCCCCGCGAGCCGGGCATCCGCCTCCGCGAAACGATCGAGACGCCCGAGCGCCAGCACGGCGGAGAGAGCGTAGAGGCGCCCCCCGGGCACGCGCCGCGCGGCGTCTTCGAAGCCGGCGAGCGCCTCCTCGGCCCGGCCGGCGCGCAGCGCGTCGCAGCCGCGCGCCCAGAGCGCTATCGGCTCCAGCCGTCGCGCGACCTCCGGCGGCATCCCGCCGCCCGCCCCGGATGCGCGCGCCGCCGCGATCAGATCGCCCTTCACCGCCTCGCCGATGGCGCGCAGATCGGTGTCGTCCAGGCCGAAATCGGCCGGGCCGGAGG
>JAYUCR010000389.1:0-3498 GCA_043740165.1 Acidobacteriota bacterium
TGGGCGATGCGTGCGACCCCGCCGACTCGCTCGACGACGACCAGAACGGCATTCCCGACGACATCGTCACATTTTCGGGGACGATCTCCTGCGCCCGGCTGCCGCTGGCCCAGCTCCAGTTCGTGAGCGCGGCCTACCAGGATCTCGACGGCGACCACGATATGTTCCCCGACACCGGCGAGACCGGCCGGGTGGCCGTCACGCTGCGCAACCTCGGACCCGCGCTGACGGGGGCGGTATTCACCCTGACCTCGACCGATCTGAATATCGCCTGCATCACCCAGCCGATCGTCACGGTCGTATCCATTCCGGCGGGCGGTACGATCACGATCGGGAGTCTCGACCCGGGCCAGCCCGGCTTCACCTTCACGACGAGCAACGCGCTGCAGTCGCCGCCCGCGCCGGCCCCGCTGACCCAGCTCGCGCTAAGACTGTCAGTGGTGGCGAACGAGGCGCTCGGCAGCGTGACGCCTCTCCCCTTCAACCTGATCGCCGACGCCAACCTGCCGGCGGGCAGCGCCCACGTCTTCGCCCTCGGTCCGGACGGGGTGTCCGGAACCGCGGATGACGGCACCATCGCCGAGTCTTTCGACGCCGACCGCGACGGCGACGGCAACACCACCGTGCGCGACACTTTCCTGCAGGCGACGGCGCCCGGAGTCTTCCGCGGCGCATGCAGCAATGCGCCGCTGACGACCTGCCAGACGGCGGCCGACTGCCCGCCCGACCCGCCCGACCGGGTCTGCTACTCGGGCGCCTACATCCGCGGCAGCGCCACGGGGGCGGAGATGAATCGCGTCGCCGGCATCGCCTGCGGCGGATTCGATCTCCCGCCCGGGAACCCGCTCTGCGCCCTCAACCCCTCCTACCCGATGGACTGGCATCTGCACTGCGCGCCCGGCTCGACCCACTGTCCGAACGTCGAGAGCGGCGCCTGCGTCGGCAACTGCTCGTTCAACACCCCCGCCGACGGCCAGCTGGCGCTGAGCCCGCCGAACTCGCTGCACATGGGGGCGCATAAGGATCCGCAGTTCCACCTCAACGGCGACACGACGCATCTGCGGACGATTCAGGGATTCATGACGGCGCCGGTCAACCTGGCGGTCTTCCTCCGGCCGGGCGACCTCGACCTGTCGTTCTTCCAGATCGCCCGGCTCATGGACAACAACGGCGTCGACACCGGCGGTGGCAACAGCGCATGCCTCGACTGCGGCGACGTCCAGATCCAGGTCGACCTCAATCCCGATCCGGATGTCGACGCCTGGGGATTCTGGGACAAGCTGGTGCCGTACCAGAACATCTACGATCACCATGCGATTGCCTTCTCGAATTTCGGCGGCTATTACTGCGAATTCACGCCGGGCGACACCGGCAGCGCGCCTCCGAACCCGCGCGGCGTGCATGAGACGCTCTGTTTCCCGTCCGGCGCCTGGTCGCATTGCGGCTCCAACATCGGGACCGTGTCGACGTCCACCGCCAATTGCCCGGGACCCGGGTTCGTCGATCCCTCGGGCACCGGCGTCTGGGTCCAGACCCGCTTCCATCTCAATGACTACCTCGGCCAGAGGATCCGGATCCGCTGGGTCGGCTCGACCTGGGACATCGGCGCCGGGTTCGACACCTACCTTGATTTCGGGCCGGCGGTCTGGGGGTCGAGCACGGCGGAGGACGGCTGGTGGCTCGACAACATCGTTCTCACCGGGGCACTCCAGGAGCAGTTCACGCCGACCGCCGACACCACGCCGCGCACCGGCATCTGCTCCTCGGATCCCTGCGATGCGACGGTGGGAGATGCGGGGACGAGTGTCGCGCTCGAGGTGACCGATCTCGCCGGACGGCCGGTCGACGGCGCGTCGTTCGTGCCGGTGGCGGGACAGGCGTTGCGCCTTTCGGCCGCCGCGTCGACGCTGCCCGGCGGCTGCGCCGGCGGCGTCATCGAATACCAGTTCATGAAGGGGGGCGCCGTCTTCCAGGAGTTCAGTCCGAAGCCGTTCGCCATCGACTCGCCCGAGAGCACGACGCGCTACCAGGCGCGCGTGCGCTGCGGCGCCGATCATGGATGCACGAGCGTCGCCGGGGCGACGCGCGACGTCGGGGTCACCACCGGCGAGGGCGGTGACGTGGCGCTCGGGGCCTGGGGAAGCCCGTTCGACCCCGGTCTCGGCGTCGTCTACGACCGCGCCGCCGCGACCACGACGCTGCGCTTCTGGACCCCGCTCGGCGGCGGGGCGATGGCTGACGTCTACCGCGGGCTCATCGGGCCCGGCATCACCAAGGGGAGTTTCGCGCCCGGCTCGCGCTGGCTCCTCGACACCAGCGGCGCCCCCGGTTCGGTGGCGGCCTGCCTGCAGTCGAACGTCGTCACCACACCCGAGACGGCGCCACCGGCCGGACCCGGCGGCGGGCGCGGAACCGTCGGCCCGCTGAACCAGGCGGCCGATCCCAACCCGGCGCCCGGCACGGCGGTGTACTACCTCGTCGCCGGCGCCGCGGTGGGCGGCGCTCCCGACGGCCTCGGCTGCGCCAACCCGGCCCTCTGCAGCAAGGCGGGCTGGTGCGAGGGCGGGACGAACGCCGGCGCGCCGTGCGATGTCAGCGGCGACTGCGCCGGCGGCGGGACCTGCACACCCCTGCGGACCGCGTGCGCCTCCGACGCCGGCGCGGCGAAGCTCGGCGGCTGCGGCCGGCACCAGGTCTGTCTCGGTGGCGGGCGCGCCGGTCAGCTTTGCGCGCTGAACAGCGATTGCCCAGGGTCGAGCTGTCTCGCCGTGGCGGGCAACGTGACGACAACCGGGTCGATCTGCCTGACGGTCGGCGTGGCGCTCGGAACGACGCCGGCGGGCGCCGTGGTCACCGGCTGCCCGCCCGCCGGATGGGCGCCGCGCGTCATCCGCAAGGTCGGCGCGGCAGGAGTCTGTCCCTAATTCAGGCCGTGGGATGGAATCGACTTCACGATGAGATCCGAGCCCCGAGGGCGCGTCGCGGCCCGGATGGCCTCCGTCGTCGCCCGTGCGCTCTGCCCGTTGACCTGCGCTACGGCTGATTCTCCCGATGGCCTATTCGGGATTCCCCTGACAGTCGTCGGTCGTCGAACCCGCTAGCATTTGTGGTCATTAGTGTTTCATTCTGGAGGAGGCGCCATGAGAGATCAGAAATCCATCCCGCTCGTCGTTCTAGCCCTGTTCATTTCCCTGGCCGTTTCGTGCGCGCAAGCCACCGATGCCGGGGTCACGGGCCTGGTCAAGACCAAGCTCGCCGCGGACGGCCAGGTGAAAGCTTCCGAGATCAACGTGGACACGGCGAACGGTGTCGTGACGCTGACCGGGAACGTGGACGGCCAGGCAGCCAGAGACCGGGCGGTCCAGCTGGCGAAAGAGACGAGTGGGGTGCGGGAAGTGAAAGACATGATCTCGGTGCGGACCGGAGCCGAGTCGGGCGAGGCTCCCGATCCGAACCGCACCGTCGGCGAGCGCATTGACGACGCCGGGATCACGATGC
>JAYUCR010000390.1:0-3485 GCA_043740165.1 Acidobacteriota bacterium
GGTCATTTTGGCCGGTGGCGCCCAGGCCTCCAATGTCTACTGGCAGGTTGGCGATTCGGCGGTTATCGGAACGTTTTCCGACTTCAGCGGAACCATCATGGCTCTGAATTCGATCACGCTGGCGACCAGCGCAACACTGCACGGCAGGGCGTTGGCACGAAATGCGGCGGTGACTCTGGACACGAACGTTGTTTCCCCGTAAATCTTGAGGTGCCTGGGCGGCGTCGGCAAATTCCGGGTCGACAACGAGACCATAAGCTCCGCAATCACCAGAAGGAGATCTCATGCGAAAAATAATTCCGACAGTCATCGCCGCGCTGCTCCTGACGGCGGTCCCGGCTCTGGCGCACAACGGCGAGAAGGGTGACTGGGACCTCGGCCTCTACGGCGGCTATGGCTGGCTGGACGACTACGGCGAGTTCCACCCGAAGGACGACATGCTCTTTGGATTGCGCGCCGGCTACTTCTTCACCCCGGCCTGGAGCCTGGAGCTCTCCTGGCAGAAGCTCGACACCAAGACGAACTTCGACGAGAGCCTCGGCCTGCAGAACACCGACGCGACCCTCAGTTGTTACCGCGTCAACATGTTGTACAACTTCGAGCAGGGCGAAGGCCTCCGGCCCTTCGTCACCGCCGGGATCGGCTGCGAGAAGATCGACCTGAGCGAATTCGGCGAGAGGTCGGACGTGGGCTATAACGTCGGCGGTGGTCTCCGCTGGTTCCTGACGCCGCACTTCAACTTGCGCTTCGATGGCCGGCTCGTCTGGATCCCCGTGGGCGGCGACATCGACGCGACGCAGCAGAACATCGAGAGCACTGTCGGGGTCGGCTGGGTCTTCGGTGGCGGCCATAGCGCCACGGCTCCGGCTCCGGTCGCCCCGACTCCCGACGTCGACTCGGATGGCGACCGGGTTTACGACCGCACCGACCGGTGTCCTCATACACCGCGGGGATGGCCCGTGGATGCATCGGGATGCCCGCTGGACAGCGACGGCGACGGCGTGTCCGACGGCGCAGACCTCTGCCCCGGCACACCTCACGGCGTGAAGGTGGACGACAGGGGATGCCCGATCCCCGCGGCCCCGGTGCCGCTGGTCCAGCTTCTCCGTGAGAGAAAGGCCGTGGTGCTGGACGGCGTGGAATTCGACATCGATAAGGATATTCTGAGACCGGAGTCGCTGACCACGCTCGACGAGGTCGCCACATCGCTGAAAGACTGGTCCGGCGTCAGGTTGGAGGTGCAGGGGCACTGCTCAGAGCCCGGCTCCGACGAACACAACATGGATCTGTCCCGGCGCAGGGCGGCTGCCGTGAAGGACTACCTCGTCTCCCGGGGGATTGACGCCTCCCGTCTCGAGCCCAAAGGATATGGCGAGACCAGGCCGATCGCCGACAACGACACAGTGGAAGGCAGGCAGAAAAACCGCCGAGTCGAGCTGCACGTCATCGAATAGCCGGTCCCGGTTCGCGTCATACGCACGAGGCCCCGGGGATTCCCCCGGGGCCTCTTTGCTTGAGCCGAACACCGGTGTCACTTCGCGCGCTGCGCGTGGGCCTCCACGATCCGGGACCGTTTCGCCACGACGCGCGCCGTCCCCTCCGGCGCGACCGCCGCCCTCCGGCCGGCGCCCTCGTGAAATAATATCGCCCTCGATGGAGGGCGCCTCATGAAGAAGACCGCGAGCCTCATTGTCCTGTTCCTGGCGGCCTGCCTGCCCTCCTGCGCCCACCGGGACTCGGGAGGAATCCCCGCGCCGCCCGCGACGCGCCGGGCGGAGGTGACCGACGTTTTTCACGGCGTCGCCATCGTCGATGCCTACCGCTGGCTCGAGGACCAGGGCTCACCCGAGACGCGCGCCTGGATCGACGCGCAGAACGCGCACAGCCTGGCCCTCCTCCAGGACCGCCCCTTGCTGCCAGCGATCCGCGATCGCCTGACGGACCTGATGCGCGTCGATCACACCGGGATCCCGATCGAGGCCGGCGGCCGGTATTTTCTCTGGAAGAAGAAGGCCTCGGACGATCTGCCGATCCTCCACCTGAGAGACGGCCTCGAGGGGGCGGATCGAGTCCTCCTCGATCCGCATCTCCTGAGCCCGGATCACACGACGAGCGTCACCTTGCTGGACGTCTCCCGCGATGGAAAGGCAATCGTTTACGGCGTCCGCCACGGCGGCGAGGACGAGATCGAGATGCGGGTCATGGACGTCAACCGCGGCGCCGACCTGCCGGATCGGTTTCCGCGGGCGCTCTACGACAACGTGTCGTTCACCCTGGACGGCACCGCGTTCTACTACACATGGCGCACCCGCGCCGCCGGCGCGCGGATCCGCCGCCACGCGATCGGCGCCTCCCCGGAATCCGATCGCGAGATCTTCGGTGAGGGGCACGGCCCCGGCGACTGGATCGGCGCCAGCGTCTCGGGGAACGGCCGGTACCTGATCGTCACCGTCTCCCACGGCTGGAGCAGCAGCGAGATTTACTTTCAGGATCTGTCGGCCGGCGGCCCCGTGAAGCCAGTCGTCACCGGCCTGAGCTCGCAGTTCGACGCCGGATTCGCCGGCGACACCCTGGTCATGCGAACCGACTGGCAGGCGCCGCGGGGGCGGATCGTCGCCGTGGATCTCAGGAATCCCGCCCCGGAGAAATGGCGCGACCTGGTTCCCGAGGGGCCCGACGCCATCCAGGAGATGTCGCTCGTCGGCGGCAGGCTCTTCGTCGATTACCTGCACGACGTCGCGTCGCGCATCGACATCTACTCGCTCGACGGGAAGCCCCACGGGCACATCGAGCTGCCGGGGATCGGCACGGCCGGAGCTCCTTCCGGGCGTTGGGAGAGCCGCGAGGCGTTCTACGACTTCGTGTCGTTCACCGTGCCGCGGACCTCATTCCGGTTGGACCCGTCCACCGGTGCTGTCCATCCCTGGGCCCGTGACGAGGTCGCCGTCGATCCCGATCGGTTCGAGGTCCGGCAGGTCTGGTCCACCTCGAAGGACGGCACGCGCATTCCGATCTTTCTGGTTCATCGCAAGGATCTCCCGCTCGACGGGAACCGCCCGACGCTCCTGTATGGTTACGGCGGCTTCGATGTGAGCATCACCCCGTCCTTCAATCCGACCGCCGTCTGGTGGGCGGAGCAGGGCGGCGTATACGCCGTGGCCAACCTCCGCGGCGGGGCCGAGTTCGGGGAGGCCTGGCACCGCGCCGGGATGCTCGGGAACAAGCAGCATGTCTTCGACGATTTCATCGGAGCGGCCGAATACCTGATCCAGAACCGGTACACCCGCCCCTCGAGGCTCGCCATCCGGGGCGCGAGCAACGGCGGCCTGCTCGTGGGGGCGGCGCTCACCCAGCGGCCCGACCTGTTCCAGGCCGTCCTCTGCGAGTACCCCGACCTCGACATGCTCCGCTATCCGTACTTCGACAACAACAACCCGCCGGCGCTACTCGAGTACGGCGACGCCCGCGACCCGGAGCAGTTCAAG
>JAYUCR010000391.1:0-8464 GCA_043740165.1 Acidobacteriota bacterium
CCGCGATCCCCGCCGGCCCCGCCGGTGGAACGGCGCCCTCCTGCACCCCGTCGGCCATGCGAGCTCCTCCCCGGAATAGGTGAGATGAATCCAAAGCAATATGGACGGAGAGGGGTGCGCCGACAATGCCGCGTCCGGGTGATCTTTCTCACCCGATCGAGGGAGGAGCGGAGCGCAGCCTACCTGGTGGGAGGGCGGACGCCGTGCGAGAGGGCGTACGCGACCGCCTGGGAGCGGCTGGAGACCTTGATCTTCGCGTACAGGTGCTTGAGGTGCGACCCGACGGTGTTGACGCTCACCTGGACCCGCGCCGCAATCGCCGCGTTGCTCAGACCCGCGGCCAGAAGCTCCAGCACCTGGCGCTCGCGGGCGGTGAGGGACGCGATCGGCTCCGAGGGTTCATCGCCCCCCGCCATCTCCACCAGCCTCCGGGCGACCGTGTCGGTCAGCTCGACATGGATCTTCTTCTCGCGGGTTACGTCGCGCAGCAGGAGGGCCCGGCCGATCGGCGCTCCCGCGGCCGAGATGCAGATCGAGGCGGTCGCCCGGATGGCGATGTTCGGCGGGAGGGTGAGGTCGGCGGTCACCGGATCGGTCTCCCCCGCCGTCGAGTCCCAGAACGCGAGGAGGCCCGGGTGCCGCAGCACCGCCGTCAGGCGCGTCCCGAGGACGCGCCCCGCGGCCAGGTTCAGAAGCCCGGCGGCACGGCGGTTCACGTGAAAGATCCGCCCCGCGGGATCGACCAGGACGAGGCCGTCGGCCAGCCCCTGGATAGCACCGTAGAGCAGGCACTCGCCACACTTGTTTTCCAGCCCCAGCGGGATCGTCAAGCGGCCCCCTCGCCTGCCAGCGTCGGGGCCAACCTATCACTCCACCGGGTCCGGCGACAATTCAATCGAGGACGCCGAACTGGACCCCCTGCGCCTGGAGGAACTCCGCGGCGCCTCCTCGACCGGGTGGCGGTAATTCAGATCGAGCGTGCAGGAGCGGACGTTCCAGTCGTCGCGGCAGCAGCGGCAGGAAGCATAGAGCAGGTCCCGGGTGAAGTCGTGGACCGGATCGGCCTGCACGTTCATGCGGCTGCGCGAAGAGGGTCGCTCCTCCGCCAGCTGCTCGACCGGGATCGCGAATCTCCCCGATCCACAATGGCCTGAAATGTCCGTATTCTGTCCCGCGCTGACCTGTGCGGCCTGCCGGAAGCGTCGTAGAATTTGCGCTCTTCATGACTGGAGACCAGATGTCACGACGGCCCGTTTCTTCCGATCGACCAGCCCCCCGGGCCACCCGCTCCCGCCGGGTGCTGGTGCTGATCCTCCCCGACGTGCACCTTCTCGATCTCTCCGGACCCGTCCAGGCGTTCCACGAGGCCAACGGGTTCGGTGGCGACTACCGGATGACTTACTGCAGCGGCGCGGGGCGGCGGATCCGATCGGCCCAGGGGCTGACTCTCGCCGATCTGCGTCCGCTCCCCGAGCCGCGCGCGGACGACCTGGTGCTCGTGCCGGGGCTCGAGTCGTCGACGCTCGGCCGGCTGGACCACGTGCCGGCCGACTGGCTGCGCGCCGCGCACCGGGCGGGGGCGCGGCTGGCGTCGGTCTGCAGCGGGGCCTTCGCCCTGGCGCATGCCGGGCTTCTCGATCGCCGCACCTGCACGACGCACTGGAAGGTGGCCGATCTGCTGCAGCGCCGCCACCCCGCGGCGCGGGTGCTGCGCAACCGCCTGTTCGTCATGGACGGCCGGATCGTGACCAGCGCCGGAGTCGCCTCGGGAATCGACATGGCTCTCGCCCTCCTCGAGGAGGACCATGGCCCGCTTCTCGTCGGCAAGGTGGCGCGCGAAATGGTGGTCTACCTGCGCCGCACCGGCGACGGCGAGCAGGTGAGCGCCCTCCTCGATCACCGCACACACCTGCACGAAGGAATCCATCGGGTGCAGGATTGGATCGTCGGCCACCCGGAGAGCAAGCCGACGCTGCACGAGCTGGCCCGCCGTGCGGCGATGAGCCCGCGAAACCTGACACGCCATTTCCGCCAGGCGACCGGCACCACCCTCAAGACCTTCGCCACCGGGGTGCGGCTCAGGATCGCCGGCGACCTGCTCCAGGATCCCGAGCGCACCATCGAGAGCGTCGCGTCGGCCTGTGGGTTCAAGGACGCGCGCCAGTTGCGGCGCCTGTGGCGGCGCGCGTTCGCCACCACACCCCGGGCATGGCGCCGAGCGGATGCGGCAACACCGGCAGACTTGTCATCGCACTGAACTGGGTCGCACTGAACTGAAAGGAGACTCACGATGTTGAAATCGATTCTGGCACTGGCATTCCTGTTCCTGTCCGCCGTCAGCCTTCGCGCCGAGGCACCCGCGGGGAATGCCAGGACCGGCGGCGGCGAGAGCGCCCGGCCGTTCACGCGCAATGTCGCCATCGTCCTGTACGAGGGGGTCGAGCTTCTCGACTTCGCGGGACCGGGCGAGGTCTTCCAGGCGGCCGGCGGGGTCGGCACCTACCGCGACCAGCGCGCCTTTAACGTCTACACCGTCGCCACCACGACGAAGCCGATCACGAGCCAGCGCTTCCTCAAGGTCGTCCCCAACTACTCGATCGAGGACGCGCCGCGCCCCGACATCATCGTCATTCCGGGAGGCGGCTCGGACGTCCTGATCCAGGACGCGAAGTTCATGGCCTGGGCGGCGAAGGCCAGCCACGATGCCGAGCTGACCCTCACCGTCTGCACCGGCGCGTTCATCCCCGCGAAGCTGGGTTTGCTCGACGGCATCGCCTCGACCACCTGGTATGGCGCCATCGACAAGCTGCGCGCGGCGGCCCCGAAGACGACGGTGCAATCCGGCCGCCGGTTCGTCGACAACGGGTCGATCATCACGACGGCCGGCGTGTCGGCGGGGATCGACGGCGCGCTGCACACCGTGGCGCGTCTCGCCGGCCGGGCGGTTGCCGACGGCACGGCGCGCTATATGGAGTACCACTGGACGCCCGAGCCATACCTGGCGCAGGGCTATTCGTACCTCAACCCGAGTCTCGATGCGGTGGGGCGTGAGGCCGAGCGGGCGGAGATCCTCGCCGACGAGAAGGACTATGCCGGCGCGGCGCAGGTGTTCCGCGACCTGATCGCCAGGACCACGGACGACGGCTACCTGTGGTCCCGCCTCGGATACGTGCTGCACGCCGGCGGCCAGGTCGATCCGGCCATCGAGGCCAACCTGCGCGCCGTCCGTGCCTCCGGCCCGTCTTCCGTCCGCGCCGGCGCCCTGTACGACCTCGCCTGCCTCTACACGCAGAAGGGGCGCACCGACGACGCCCTGCGCGCTCTCGAGCAGGCGATAGGCGCCGGCTTCGACAACCGCCGCTCGCTCATGAACGACCCCGAGCTCGAGGCGCTGCGCTCGGACGAGAGGTTCAAGAAGCTGGTCGCGGCGCTCTGAGGCCGGGACGGGACGAGAGCTATTTGGACAGCGTGTTGACCATCGCGTTGAAGTCGGGCTCCGCCGCGGCAACGGTCTTGGCGGGACCGGTCAGCTTGAAGAAGACCGACCCTTCGGGCGCCGCGACGATCGCGCCGATCAGACGGTAATGGCTCTTTTCCCCCTGCGACTGCATCATCGGACCGCTGGGGGCCAGGTAGGTCCCGGCGATCTGCACCAGGGTCACGTCCAGCCCGTTCACCTTCTTCGCGGATCGCGCCGGCTTGCCGGGCTCCTTGAACTGCGCCGCCCAGCGCTCGATGTTCGCGTCCACGTTGCCGCCCTGGCCGCTCCCGAAGAAAAACACCGCGCACTCCCCGCCCTCCGCGTCGCCGCCCGCCGCGGGGACGGAATACGTGGCCACACGCATCTGCCGGGGAGGCTGCGTGCTCCAGCCCTTCGGGGCGACCCAATGCACGCCGGCCACCGCGCCCGCCGCGCCGTGCGAAGGCTGCATCAGGGTGGACGGGGCGTTCGGCGGCGCCTGGCAGACGGCCGCCGTGAATGAGAAGAAGAGCATCGCGCAGATCAAATAGCGAGTCACAGGTTGGCTCCCTTTCCAGGATCGTGAGAGGTTCAGGATACGCATGGGTCAGCCATTATCGTGGCACGTGGCGCAGGTGTCACGCTTGAGCTTCACCGGCCCGCCCGCCGTGATCTCGTGGCAGTCGGTGCAGCCGAGCCCGGCGGCGTCGATGTGCACGGCGTGGTCGAAGGGGCCGCGGAAGCTGGCCACCTTGCGGGTCGTCACGGCGCCATGGCAGCCGAGGCAAGTGGACGCCGAGGCCGCCTCCTTGTGGTGACAGGCCTCGCAGCCGGTGGCGTCGAAGCGGACCACTTCGCCGCGGGCGCGCTCGGCGTGCGGGCGGTGGCAACTCTCGCACTCGATCTGCGCCTTCATGACGTGCGGACCGTGGACGAACGCGCGGTCGAAGATCGTGCCGCGCTGATCTTCGATCGATTCGTGGCATGCCAGGCAGGGGGAGCTGAAGGGGATTTCGCGCCAGGGCAGGGGGAGCGCCGCCAGCCCCTGCGCCTGGCGCGCGGCGTTCAGATCGTCGTGCGACCGGCGCAGCAGAGCATAGGCGTAGCGGATGTTGTGCACGCCGCGGGTCCGCACCACGAAGTCGAGGTTGTGCCGCGCATCGGCCAGCCCGCTGGCGGCCTGGTCGCCTGCGGCCTCACCGCCCGCAGCCCGCCCGGAATGACGCAGCACCGCCGCGGTCGCGTCGAGCTCCTGCCGCAGCCCCGAGGTGCGGGTCGCGAGCCCTCTCTGCCACGACGCGAAGATGGAGTTGAAGGTCGGGCCGTGGCACGACATGCAGCCGATCGCCGAGGCGGTGTGCGTGCCGTCCTCCCGCCCCGGGATCGCCATGTGACACCCCTCGCAGCGCACCCCGGCAAGAAACATCGGGTCGGGCATCGGCTCGACGCCGCGCCCGCCGGTGCCGGCATACAGCGCCTGCTGCGGTGAGTGCCCGCCCGTGTGGCAGGTCGCGCAGCTCCCATCGACCCCGATGCCGGCGTGGGCCTCCCCGGCGCCGGTCTCGCCGGCGTGCACCTCGCCCGCGCGGGAGGGGCCGACGTGCTTGAGCGTGAGGTGGCAGTTCATGCAGTCGACCTTGTGGTCGGTGACGTGCATCTGGTGCATGAACTCCGTGTCGCCGTACTTCTCGAGCCGGTCGGCCTGGTTGTGGCAGGTCTGGCAGCGCTCGCGCGGCACCTCGCCGTTGCTGCCCGCCGGCCGGGCATGGCAGCTGGTGCAGCTCATCCCGAAGCGGGCGACGTCGCCGTGGTTGAAGGTCATGCTCCCCGTCCGGATGATCTTCTCGGGCACCCGATGACAAATGGTGCAGCGGGCGGTGCCGGTGTTCGACGGCGTGTTCTTGAAGTGGCACAGGATGCAGGTCGAGGAGGTGACCTTGATGTGACTTCCCTGGACGATCTGACCGTGACAGGAGGTGCAGCGCAGCGTCTTGCCGCGCCGCATCCCGCTCAGGTGGGCCGCATGGTCGAACGACACGTCGCCGAACTGCACCTTCCCCATGAGCAGGCGCCGCTCGTGGCAGCGCAGGCAGGAGGCATCGTCGATCTCGGTCCACGGGTTGGTCCCGTAGGTGCCGGTGAAATAGCGCGCCACCATCGACAGCGCCTCGTACTTCTTGCGGATCTCGGCGGTGACCCCCGGCGGGATGTGGCACTCGACGCAGGCGACGTTCCTGTGCGTCGACTCCTTCCACGAGGCGTAATACGGCGCCATGATGTGGCAGGAGCCGCAGAACTGCGGGCGGCTGCTGACCTCGACGGCGGTGCCCATCCCCACCAGGCCGATGGCGACCAGCATCCCCACCACAAGGCCCAGGACCTTGAACCGGATGCTTCCCAGGAAAGCCCGCAGGCGCGCGCTGGAATTCACGGCGGCGCGTCCCCGGCGGCGCGGCGGCGGAACAGAACCAGAATCGACAGGGTCAGCACGAGGTAGAACCAGAACAGCAGCAGTCCGACGCGTCGCCACTGCCTCTGCCCGAGCTTGCCGTTGAGCTCCGTCTCCACTTCGCGCGCGATCCCCCTGGCCCGCATGGTGAGCGCTTCGACCTTGCTCACCTGGAGGGCGTGGACAACGGGCGACGCCTGCAGGAGCGAGGTGTGCGCGTCCTCGAGCCGGGCGCGGTAGTCCTCCACGTACAGCGGGATCGCCGCCGCCTGGTCGACCAGGGCGCGGGCCTTGTCGATCTCCTGGCCGGCGCCGGTGAACAGCGTCTCCATCGTCGCGCCGACCAGGACCTGCTCCGAGGCGGCGTCATGGCAGGTGGCGCAGACGGTGTGCAGGAGGGCCACGTCGGCCGGGTCGATGCGGTGGTTGCCGTGGCAGTTGGCGCACTCGGGGCCGGACCCCGCCTGCATGGCGCGGGCGTGCGGCCCTTCACGGTAGTAGGAGCGCGCCGACGTGTGGCACTGGCCGCACACCTTTTCCACGTCCCCCATTCCGGGCGGCGCGGCACCGTGGGTGCCGTGGCACGACGCGCAGGTCGGCGCCGCATCGTTTCCCTGTCCGAGGAACGCCTTGCCGTGGACTCCGGCGGCGTAGTCGCCGTAAGGGCTGCCGGGCCGAGGGGCCCCGCCGGCCGGATCGGCGCCGTGGCAGCGACCGCATGTTGCCGGAATGTTGCGCACGAAGACGCTGCTCTTCGGATCGTCGCGACGGCGGATCTCGTGCACGCCGTGGCAGTCGGTGCAGACCGCCACCCGCTCGTCCCCCTTCGCCAGGCGGAGTCCGTGCTGCGAGGTCTGGTAGAGGGCGTACTGGTCGGCCGGCAGGTTGTAGGGTTTCATCCGGGCGATATCGGCATGGCACGAGGCGCACAGGGCGGGGATGTCACGCCGGCGCGGCTTGCCGCGGAACGATCCTTTGTGCGCGGCTTCGACCGTGGAGGCGGACGCATCGCCGCCGTGGCAGGCGGTGCAGGCGATCTCCTCGCTGGCGTGAACGCTCTGCTGGAACTCGACCCGCACGTCGGGGTGGCAGAGGCCGCACAGGTTGGGACGCGGCGGCGGGGCGGCGGTCGCCGCCGGCGCCGCGGCGACGGTCGCGGCGAGGAGGAGCGCCGCGGCGATCACCGCCGCACTTCCAGCATGTAGCCGTGCCAGGAGAAGGCCACCCAGAGGACAAGGACCGCCAGGCCGACACCAAGGACCAGGCGGCGCTCGCGCGCCGTCCGCAAGGCCGAGCGATCGAGGAAGGGCAGTGCGAGCGCGCCGAGCAGGACGAACTCCACCGCCAGCCCCGCGGTCCAGCGCGGCAGCCAGTCGGGGAACATCTCCATCAATCCGTGCGAGGCGAGGAGGTACCAGGGCGGCTGCATGCCGGGCGGGGTCGCCGTCGGGTCGGCGGCCGTTTGGAACGGAGTCGGCAGCAGCGTCACGAGCGTCACCAGGCCGCCGAAGATCATCGTGATGAGGATGAGGATGTTGAACATCTGCACCTTCGCCGTCTCTCCGGCGGCGCGACCCTCGCGCGCCAGGGCCGAAAGACCGACGCGGCGCACGCCGTTGAAGTGCAGATAGAAGAGCGCCAGCAGGATGCCCGGCAGGATGACCAGGTGCAGGACGTAAAAGCGCGTCAGCACCAGGGAGTCGATGCTCGGGCCGCCGACGAGGAAGGCGAAGATCGGCCCCACGAGCGGAAGGGCGGACACCACCTCCAGCGCCCGGACCGTGGTCCAGTAGCCCGAGGTGGTCATCGGGAGCAGGCGGCCGGTGAGGTCGGCCGTCATCGCGGCGAGGAACGTCAGCAGGGCCACGATCCACAGCCCCTCGCGCGGCGTTCTGTACATTCCCTGGAAGAAGAACCGCCACAGGCGGATCGCCAGGATCACCAGGAGCAGGAGCGCGCTCCATCGATGGATCTGGTTCACGAACCATCCGAAAGAAACGTCGCGCACGATCGCGGTCACGGCGCGGTACGCCTCCGACTCGGTCGGCTGGTAGTAAAAGGCCAGGAGCGCCCCGGTTGCGACGAGGAAGAGAAACAACAGGAAGGAGACCAGCCCCATGACGCGGGGCCATCTGGCGTACGAGGGCAGCGGCCGGCTCATCGCGTCGCCGACCGCTTCGCGGATCGGGCGGCCGGCGTCGAGCTCAGCCGGGAAGACTCCAAACGAGGTCAGGAACGACAGCATCTCCGTCAGGTTGAAGCGCCGTTCCATCCAGTCGAGGAGTCTCACGACCGCACCAGGATCTCGTCGTCGCGGATCTCCATCCGGTAGCGCGGCAGCGGCCGGGTGGCGGGACCCGACATGACGTTCCCCGACTTGTCGAACGAGCCGGCATGACACGGGCAGAGCAGTCGGCCATTGTCGTCGTCCCACTTCAGGACGCAGCGCAGGTGCGTGCAGATGGCGGAGAGGGCCAGCACCTCGGTCTCGGAGACCCGCACCAGGACGATCGGATCCGCGCCGTGGCGCAGGAAGCGCGACCCGCCGATCGGCA
>JAYUCR010000392.1:0-8463 GCA_043740165.1 Acidobacteriota bacterium
ACGTCAACGTCGTCTTCCCGTGGTCCACGTGACCGATCGTCCCCACGTTCACGTGCGGCTTCGTCCTTTGATACTTCTCCTTGCCCATCTCAATCCTCCCGAAGCTCGGACTCTCGGCCGGTCAACCTCATGACTTCGCCAGGCCCTGCACGCGGGCGATCACGCCTTCCGCGACGCTTTTCGGCGCCTCGTCGTAATGCGAAAAATGCATCGTGTAGTTCGCCCGGCCCTGCGTCTTGCTGCGCAGGTCCGTGGCGTATCCGAACATCTCGGCCAGCGGCGCCTTGGCGTCGATCACCTGGGTGCCCGCGCGCGGCTCCATCCGCTCCACCTTGCCGCGCCGCGAGTTCAGGTCGCCGATGACGTCTCCCATATACTGCTCGGGGACCACCACCTCGACGCTCATGATCGGCTCGAGGAGCACCGGCCGCGCCCTGCTGACCGCGTCCTTGAACCCCATCGAGCCGGCGATCTTGAACGCCATCTCGGACGAGTCGACGTCGTGGTACGAGCCGTCCACCAGGGTGACGCGCATGTCGCGCACCTCGTACCCGGCGAGCGGCCCGGTCTGCATGGCCTCGACGATCCCTTCCTGGATCGGCTTGATGAACTCCCTCGGGATCGAGCCGCCGACGATCTCGTTGAGGAACTCGAACCCGGTCCCGGGCGGCAGCGGCGACACCTCGATCTTGCAGTGGCCGTACTGGCCGCGGCCGCCGGTCTGCTTGATGTAGCGGCCTTCGCCCTTCGCGGTGGCGCGGATGGTCTCCTTGTAGGCCACCTGGGGCTTGCCGACGTTGACGCCGACGCCGAATTCACGCACCAGCCGGTCGGTGATGATCTCCAGGTGCAGCTCGCCCATGCCGGAAATAATCGTCTGCGCCGTGTCGGGGTCGACGTTGATGTGGAAGGTCGGATCCTCCTGCGCCAGGCGCGCGAGGGCGGTCCCGAGCTTCTCCTGGTCGGCCTTGGTCTTGGGCTCGATGGCCAGCTTGATGACCGGCTCCGGGAAATCCATCGACTCGAGCACGATCGCCGACTTCTCCTCGCACACCGTGTCCCCGGTGCGCACCGACCTGAGCCCGACGGCGGCGGCGATGTCGCCGGCCCAGACTTCCTTGATCTCGTCGCGCTTGTTGGCGTGCATCTGGACCAGCCGGCCGACGCGCTCACGCTGCTGCTTGGTGGAGTTGAAGACGTGATCGCCCGACACGAGCTTCCCGGAGTAGACCCGGATGAACGCCAGCTGCCCGACGAACGGGTCGGTCATGATCTTGAACACCAGGGCCGCGAACGGCTCGGAGTCGGAGGTCCGCCGCACCACCTGGGTCTTGCCGTCCACCAGCGTGCCGTCGATCGGCGGGACGTCGACCGGCGACGGCAGGAAATCCAGGACCGCGTCGAGGAGCTGCTGGACGCCCTTGTTCTTGAACGACGCACCACACAGGACCGGCGTGAAGTGCAGCGACACCGTCCCCTTGCGCAGCGCGGCCTTGATCTCCGCCGCCGACAGCGCCTTGCCCTCAAGGTACTTGTGCAGCAGCTCGTCGGAGCACTCGCAGGCGGCCTCGATCACCCTCTCGCGCGCGTGCTGCACCTCTTCCTTGTACTCTTCCGGGATCGGCACGACCTCGAATTCGGTGCCCTGCGTATCCTCGGTGAACTTGATGGCGTTCATCTCGATCAGATCGATGATCCCGGTGAACTGCTCCTCGCGCCCCCAGGGAAGCTGGACCGGCACGGGGCGCGCGTTGAGGCGCGTCTTCATCATGCGGACGCAGCGCTCGAAGTCGGCCCCCTGGCGATCCATCTTGTTGACGAACCCGATGCGCGGGACCTTGTACTTGTCGGCCTGGCGCCACACCGTCTCGGTCTGCGGCTCGACGCCGCCGACGGAGCAGAAGACGCCCACGGCGCCGTCGAGGACGCGCAGGGAGCGCTCCACCTCGGCGGTGAAGTCGACGTGGCCCGGGGTGTCGATGATGTTGATGCGGTGATCGCGCCAGAAGCAGGTGGTGGCGGCCGAGGTGATGGTGATGCCGCGCTCCTGCTCCTGCACCATCCAGTCCATCGTGGCGGTGCCGTCGTGCACCTCGCCGATCTTGTAGATCTTGCCGGTGTAGAACAGCATCCTCTCGGTCGTGGTGGTCTTCCCCGCATCGATGTGGGCCACGATGCCGATGTTGCGGTAGCGATCGAGAGGATACGGGCGGGCCATGGTCTTCTGCGCTCTTACCAGCGATAGTGGGCAAAGGCCTTGTTGGCCTCCGCCATTTTGTGAGTGTCTTCCTTCTTCTTGACCGCTCCGCCCCGGTTGTTGGCGGCGTCCAACAACTCGTTGGCGAGCTTGTTGGTCATCTGCTTCTCCGAGCCGCGCCCCGCCGAGTAGCTGATCAGCCAGCGGATCGACAGCGACTGGCGCCGCGCCGGGTTCACCTCGACCGGCACCTGGTAGGTGGCGCCGCCGACCCGTCGCGACTTGACCTCGAGCAGCGGCTTCACGTTGTCGATGGCCTTCTTGAGCGTCTTGACCGGATCGTCCTTGGTCTTGTCCTTGATCACATCCATGGCGCCGTAGAAGATGCCCTGGGCCGTCGACTTTTTGCCCTGGCTCATGAGGCAGTTGACGAACTTCGTGACCAGGGGCGACGCGTAGATCGGGTCGACCAGGGTCTCACGCTTCCAGACAATCGCACGACGCGGCATGGCCGCTCACCTTTCGGCGGCCGGCCCCCGGGGCCTCCGCCTCGAACAGAGGGGGCGGACCGAGTGCCTCGTCCGCCCCTTTCGAGCGCCTGCTGGTGCGCTCAGGATTTCTGACGCTTGGCGCCGTATTTGGATCGACTCTGCTTGCGCCCTTCCACGCCCATCGAATCGAGCGTGCCACGCACGACGTGATACCGCACCCCCGGCAGATCCTTCACGCGCCCGCCGCGGATGAGAACGATCGAGTGCTCCTGGAGATTGTGTCCCACGCCCGGAATGTAGGTCGTGACCTCGATGCCGTTCGTGAGCCGCACGCGCGCGACCTTGCGGAGCGCCGAGTTCGGCTTCTTCGGTGTCGAGGTGAACACGCGCGTGCACACGCCGCGCTTCTGCGGAGAGGAGCCGAGCGCCGGACTCTTGGTCCGACCGCGCAACTGCTCCCTCCCCATGCGCACCAGCTGGCTGACCGTGGGCATGCGACGTCTCCTGAATCATTGCATCGCGACCGCGCGCATGGGGCGCGCAGCCGCGCTGGAATCAAGGCACCGGCAAACGTCCCGGTGCCTTGAGGCTCAAGGCTTTAGCCGGAAACCCGCGGATAGTAACAAAGGCCCTGCTGGCTGTCAAGGCCCCTTCTGTCAATCATTTGCCTGCGTAGAGGACTACGCCACCCCTTTGTCCTGGCGCGCCGAGATAATCTCCTCGACGCTGCGCTGGTCGATGCCCTCTTCCAGGCCGGCCCCCTCCAGGCCCTCCGGCAGGATGTCCTCCACCGGCGGCGGTCCGTCCGGGGCGATGCGCAGGCTGCGGTACAGGTCGAGCCCGGTCCCGGCGGGGATCAGGCGGCCCATGATGACGTTCTCCTTGAGGCCGCGCAGGTAGTCGATCTTCCCGCCGATGGCCGCCTCGGTGAGAACCCGGGTGGTCTCCTGGAACGATGCCGCCGAGATGAACGAATCGGTCGACAGCGACGCCTTGGTGATCCCGAGGAGCAGGGGGCGACCGGTGGCCGGCTGCCCGCCGTCCCCGAGGATCCGCTCGTTCTCGGACTGGAAGCGGTACTTGTCCACCTGCTCGTCGACGATGAACTCGGTGTCCCCTACGTCTTCCACCTTCACCCACCGCATCATCTGGCGCACGATGGTCTCGATGTGCTTGTCGTTGATGTTGACGCCCTGGAGGCGGTAGACCTCCTGGATCTCGTTGACCAGGTACTGCTGCAGGTCTTCCTTCCCCTTGACGCGCAGGATGTCGTGCGGGTCGCGCGGACCGTCGATGAGCGGCTCTCCGGCGCGCACGCGCTCCTCTTCCTGGTGGTTGATGTGGACCCCCTTCGGCACCTCGTACTCGCGCACGTCGCCGGTCTCTTCGTCGGAGACGATGAGGGTCCGTTTGCCCTTCACCACCTCGCCGTAGCGCACGATCCCGTCGATTTCGCTGATGACGGCCGGTTCCTTGGGCCGCCGGGCCTCGAACAGCTCGACGACGCGCGGCAGACCTCCGGTGATGTCCTTGGTCTTGGTGGTGCCGCGCGGGATCTTCGCCAGGATGGCGCCGGGCGCGATGATGTTCTTGTCCTTCGACATCAAGTGCGCCTTCGCCGGCAGCAGGTATTCCTTCAGGGTCTTGCCGGTCTTGGCGTCCTTGATGAGGATCTTGGGCTGCTTCTTCTCGTCCGGCGATTCGAGGATGACGGGGTGGGCGAAGCCGGTGACCTCGTCCACTTCCTCCTTCATCGTCTCGCCATCGATGACGTCCTTGAAGTGGACCTGGCCGCCCACCTCGCTCAGGATCGGCAGGGTGTACGGGTCCCATTCGACCAACAGGACACCCGGCTCGATCGTCTGCCCGTCGGCCACCTTCAGGGTGGCGCCATAGGCGATCGAGTACCGCTCCTTCTCGCGTCCCTTGGCGTCGAGGATGACGAGGGAGCCGGTGCGGTTGGTGACCACCAGGTCGCCGCCCTTGCTGCGCACGGTCGACAGGTTGATGAAATTGATGATGCCGGAGTTCTTGGACTCCTGGCGCGACTGCTCCGATCCGCCCGCCGCGGTGCCGCCGATGTGGAAGGTCCGCATCGTCAGCTGCGTGCCCGGCTCGCCGATCGACTGCGCCGCGATCACGCCGACCGCCTCGCCCAGCTCGACCATCCGGCCGGTCGCCAGGTTGCGGCCGTAGCACTTGATGCAGACCCCGCGGCGCGACTCGCAGGTCAGCACCGAGCGGATCTTGACCTTCTCGAGGCCGGTCGCCTGGATCTGGCTCGCCAGGTCCTCGTTGATCTCCTCGTTGCTGCGGATGATCAGGTCGCCGGTGAGCGGATCGTAGGTGTCCTCCATGCCGACGCGTCCGATCAGTCGGTCGCGCAGCGGCTCGATCACCTCTCCCCCTTCGACGATGGCGGTGACATAGATCCCCTCGATGGTCTGGCAGTCCTCCTCCGAGATGATCACGTCCTGCGCCACGTCGACGAGGCGGCGCGTCAGGTAACCCGAGTCGGCGGTCTTGAGGGCGGTGTCCGCCAGACCCTTGCGGGCGCCGTGGGTCGAGATGAAGTACTGCAGCACGTTCAACCCCTCGCGGAAGTTCGAGGTGATCGGCGTCTCGATGATCTCGCCCGAAGGCTTGGCCATCAGTCCGCGCATGCCGGCGAGCTGGCGCATCTGCTGCTTGCTGCCGCGCGCCCCGGAGTCGGCCATCATGTAGATCGGGTTGAACTCGCCGCCGCTCGTGTCGGTCTTCTGCATCTCCCGGAACATCTCCTCGGAGATCTTCTCGGTGACGTCGGACCAGATGGCGATGACTTTGTTGTACCGCTCGCCGTTGGTGATGGCGCCTTCCTTGTACTCGTGGTGGACCGCATCCTGGGCCTGGCGCGCCTCCTTCACCATCTCGTCCTTGCGGGCCGGGATCACCATGTCGTCGATGCCGATCGACACGCCCGCCATGGTGGCGTAATGGAACCCGAGGCTCTTCAGCTTGTCGACCAGCTCGACGGTCTTCTCGTTGCCGAAGTGGAGGTTGCAGAACTGCACCAGCTGCCCGAGCCCCTTCTTCTTCAGGAGGCCGTTGATGAACGGCACCCCCTCCGGCAGCTCGGCGTTGAACAGGATGCGGCCGACCGTCGTGCTGATGATCTGCCGCTCGACCACCTGAATCTCGGTGTGCAGAATGTCCTGGTCGTCGTAGACGGTCGTCAGGTCGATGAGCTCGCCGGAGTAGCGCACGCGCACCCCCGACAAGAGATGAACTTGCCCCAGCTCGAGCGCCAGGAGGGCATCGTCGGCCGTTCCGAAGATGCGCCCTTCCCCCGTCGCGTTGGGCTTGTGCTTGGTCAGGTAGTAGACGCCGAGGACGATGTCCTGCGTCGGCACGACGACCGGGTGGCCGTTCGCCGGGCTCAGGAGGTTCTGCGTGCTGAGCATCAGCACCTGCGCCTCGATCTGCGCCTTCGGGGAGAGCGGGATGTGCACCGCCATCTGGTCGCCGTCGAAGTCGGCGTTGAAGGCCGTGCAGACGAGCGGGTGGATCTTGATCGCCTTCCCTTCGATAAGGACCGGCTCGAACGCCTGGATCCCCAGCCGGTGCAGGGTCGGGGCGCGGTTCAGCAGCACCGGGTGCTCCTGGATGACCTCTTCCAGGAAATCCCACACCTTCGGCTTCTGCAGCTCGACCATCTCCTTCGCGGCCTTGATGGTCGAGACCAGCCCTTCCTGCTCGAGCTTGTTGTAGATGAACGGCTTGAACAGCTCGAGGGCCATCTTCTTCGGCAGCCCGCACTGGTGCAGCTTGAGCTCCGGGCCAACGACGATGACCGAGCGGCCGGAATAGTCGACGCGCTTGCCGAGCAGGTTCTGGCGGAACCGGCCCTGCTTGCCCTTCAGGGTGTCGGAAAGCGACTTGAGCGGCCGGTTATTGGTGCCGCGCAGCACGCGTCCGCGGCGGCCGTTGTCGAACAGCGCGTCAACAGCCTCTTGAAGCATTCGTTTTTCGTTCCGGATGATGACGTCCGGAGCGCGCAGCTCGAGCAGCTTCTTCAGCCGGTTGTTGCGGTTGATCACCCGGCGGTAGAGATCGTTCAGGTCGGAGGTCGCGAACCGCCCACCGTCGAGCGGCACGAGAGGCCGCAGCTCCGGCGGGATGACCGGGATGACGTCCAGGATCATCCACTCCGGCTTGTTCCCCGATCGACGGAACGCCTCGACCACCTTGAGCCGCTTGGCGAACTTGGTCTTCTTGGCGACCGAGGTCTCGACCTTCATGCGCACCCGGGTGTCGATCGCCAGCTCCTCGACGCGCACGCGCCGCAGCAGCTCCTTGATCGCCTCGGCGCCCATGCGGGCGACGAACTTGTCGCCGAACTCCTCGCGCAGCTTGCGGTAGCGCTCCTCGGTGAGGAGCTCCTTCTCCTCAATCGGCGCGTCGGCCGGATCGATGACCACGTAGGCCTCGAAATAGAGGATCCGCTCGAGGTCCCGGAGAGTGATGTCGAGCAGGTGCCCGATGCGGCTGGGCAGGCCCTTGAAGAACCAGACGTGGCTGACGGGCGAGGCCAGCTCGATGTGCCCCATCCGCTCGCGCCGCACCTTGCTCTGGGTGACCTCGACGCCGCACTTGTCGCACACAACGCCGCGGTGCTTCATGCGCTTGAACTTGCCGCACAGGCACTCCCAGTCGGTGACCGGCCCGAAGATCTTGGCGCAGAACAGGCCGTCGCGCTCCGGCTTGAAGGTGCGGTAGTTGATGGTCTCGGGCTTGGTGACCTCGCCGTACGACCAGCTGCGGATCTTCTCCGGGGACGCCAACGAGATCCGGATCGACTCGAAATCGTTGATGGTCCGGGCCTTGTCGGAGAAGGGTGAGCTCTTGCTCATCGGACGGAAGCCTTCGGTGTAGGGCCTCATCGAGCGTCTCCTGCCTCGACGCCGGTGCGTTCGCCGGCGCGGAGTTCGATATCCAGGCACAGACTCTGCAGCTCACGAACGAGCACGTTGAACGATTCCGGGAGCCCCGGATCGACCGTCGTCTCGCCCTTGACCAGCGCCTCGTAGATCTTCGTCCTCCCGTACACGTCGTCGGATTTCGCGGTCAGCAGCTCCTGCAGGATGTTGGCGGCGCCGTACGCCTCGAGCGCCCAGACCTCCATCTCGCCGAATCGCTGGCCGCCGAACTGCGCCTTGCCGCCGAGCGGCTGCTGGGTGATCAGAGAGTACGGCCCGATCGACCGCGCGTGGATCTTGTCGTCCACCAGGTGCGACAGCTTCAGCATGTAGATGTAGCCAACGGTGACCTTCTGATCGAACGCCACGCCGGTCTTGCCGTCGTACAAGGCGGTCTTGCCGGTCGACGGCAGGTTCGCCTGCTTCAGGTAATCCTTGATCTCCTTCTCGGTGGCGCCATCGAACACCGGGGTCGCGAACTGCAGCCCCAGGACGTGCGCCGCCCAGCCGAGGTGGGTCTCGAGGATCTGGCCGACGTTCATCCGCGAAGGCACGCCGAGCGGGTTGAGGACGATCTCGACCGGCGTCCCGTCCGGGAGGTACGGCATGTCCTCCGGCGGCAGGATGCGGGCGATGACCCCCTTGTTGCCGTGGCGTCCCGCCATCTTGTCGCCCACGGAGAGCTTGCGCTTCATGGCGACGAAGACCTTCACCATCTTGATGACCCCGGGGGCCAGCTCGTCGCCCTTCCGGAGCTGGGCAATCTTCTCTTCGTGCAGGCGCCTCAGGATCTGCACCTTGCGCTCGGTGCGCTCCT